>CAMUPC010000244.1 GCA_947090545.1 uncultured Eubacterium sp.
CACCTTTAGCTGCTGGCGGAACGCCAGGGCGAACTAGGTGCCGCGCCCGGACGGAACCACAACGTAAACGCAGGATGCTTAGCGCTTCTTAACCTTCTGGAACGGACGCAGCCAGGGCGTGCCCATCCCCTCTCCCAGCGTCCCATCCGAGAAAACGCTACCCCATTGCAGTAACTATAATTTCTTTTCCACAACCGCAGCACAAACCCCAATCCCCAATCCCGCAGCCACAGCAACCACCAGCGCCGACACCCCATACTGCACCGTCATCGTCCCATCCGGGAGCACGACAAACTGCATCCTCCCAATTGGATGCAGCACCGCAGCAACCACAGTCAAATCTGCCATCGCATAAGCAACCACCTTAGCCGCCGCCAGCAAAACCCCTTCTTTTTTCACCTGCTCCGCATCTGTGCGCGCATACCGCAGGCTAACCAGCCACGCCAGCATCCCCGGCGCAAACAAACATAAAAACTGATACATAACTCCCTCCTTTACGGCTTTAAAAAATCAGTGTAGATTCCCCATACCCCCCCCCGCTTCAGATTGGCTTCTTCTTCCGGCGTGTTGAACGTATGCATATACACTTTAATATCCCGTTCGTACAATTCCTTAAAAAACATACTCTGGTTTTTTCCAATATGGGTCGTAATCACGCCGATGCCCCGCTGGTACGCGAAGTTAACGACGTCCCTTTCCGAAAAATCTCCAAGTGCATACAGCGTAAAAATCATCGAATTCCAGCTATAGAGATTCATAATCGTATCATACATTTCCATATTGTAGATCTGCGGGATAATCCTTGTTAAAATCTCCGGGTCTATTTCATTTGCAGTTTCCACGATACTTAAAAACTGCTGAGAGACCAGCGCTGGATCTGTCTCCTTGGAATCGGTTACCAGATACAGGTCTGGGTATTTTTTCATAAACAGCGCAATGTCCCGAAAGGTCAGCGATGTATATTTGCCCTGTACCTTATATTTTTGAAATTCCTTTAACGTCATCGGCTCTCCCCGCTTATTTTGGGGCAGGTCATGTACGGCGACGAGGCTGCCGTCTTTTGTAAGCCTTAAATCGGCCTCAAACACCCGGTGCCCGGCGTGGTAATTTTCCAAAAACGCTTCCTTTGAGTTTGTATAGCTGTTTCCGTCGATTCCGCCCAGTGCATGTGCAATATAAGGATCTTTTGTCCAGTCATAGGCAAAGCGCTGTGTATAATTATCGATATAAATGATTTCCCTGCCGCTGCCGTCCGCAAGCGCCTGGCTGTTATGAACCTGGATGCCTTCGATCTCGTTTAAGCGGGACAGGCTGATGTATAGCTCCCCGTCCTTTTTCCAATACCCGCTGTCTGTTTTTAATACATGTACCGTAAACGGCTTGCCGCCTAAGCTGTACTCTGTCTGAAACAGCCCGGTGCGTTTTTCCTCATAACCGATCCCCAGCTTTTGCGACAGCTCGCGTGCCTGTATAAAATACTCTCCGTTTTCGTCTGCATACAAGGGAACGGTACTGTCATAAAACACATTGTTGATCCGCACGGGCTTTGAGCTGGTATGCAGCATCTTATCCGGCGCCGGAGCGCCTGTTCCATACACAAGGATGCACAATGCCGCTGCCGCCGCAATGCCGCCTGTGAGTACCTTGCGCCTATGATGAGGCAATTTTCCCGCTACGGCTGCACTGCCTGCGCCAAGCACAGCCGCAAGCGCTACTGACAGCACAAGCGCCTTGGTGCCATAGCGCACGATAAACATCCCGTTTTCCAGCACCTCGACCGTCACGCCCTGCTGCGGCTCCAGGAACGCAGCCGTCAGCGCCATCACAGCCGCCGCGTAAGCAAGGATCTCACAGACAGACAAAAACAAATGCGGCGTCTCTTCCTTGGAAAAATGCCTGTAAATCAGCCAGCTTATAATTCCGGGTGCAAATAAATATAAAAAGCTAAACATCCCTGCCTCCTTCCAGCGTATGCTTCACCGCCCACTTTCCCAGCTTTGCAAGGAAAATAATGGCTATGCTGCTGCACATATACCGCACCAAAAACTGCACGGATATGACAGAAAAGTCAAAGCTGCCCCAGCCATTCAGATGCAGAAGCAAAAAATTCGCAAACGTAACCGTATAAAACCAACCGGCAGCCTTGCACACCCATTCCTGCCAGGACAAGTCCCGTCCCGAAGCCTCATAGCCTGTAACCAGCAGCGCCGGGCAAAGCGCAGCCAGTGCAAATAAAAGATCCATCGTCGCCCCTCCTATCCTTTTTCAGCGGCATGTTACTTAAAATAGCTCTGTGAACGCTCTTGTTCAAACATCGCATAATACTGTACGATCCGGTAATCCCTGATCCAGCCGCCTGCATCCTCTTCCTCCAGCGAATGCCATGCTCCGTCTTTTGTCTGGTAGCCAAGCGCATTTAAAACCGGGATCTCTTCGCGCATCCGTGTTAAAAAATCCGTATACGCAGACTGGCGCAGCCCGGCATTTTCCAGAAAAAGCGCGCCCAGGTAATTGGCGCTTGTATCCAGCTTACAGCGCACATACGGCGTGTCAAAATTTGCCCAGATCATATACGGCACGGCATACTTGCGCTGCGCATCTTCCATGGAAAGCCCTTCCTGCGGTTTTTCCATCACCTGCTCGATCCATTCTGCGTCTACCGCCGGGTGATGGTCGCCAAAGATACAAAGAATCACCGGCTCGTCTACCTGCCTGAAATAGTCCAGCAGCTTACTGACAGCGCGGTCACTTTCTTTCATCAGTGTCAAATATGCCTGTACATCCTGATACTTCTCCCAGTCTTTTTTTAAGCGGATACATTCTGTCCCATCCATCTCTTCCATACTGTATCCGCCGTGGTTTTGCATGGTAACATTAAAAATAAACTGCTTTTGCCCATACTGCTCATAGAGCTCTATGACCTTGTCAAACGACGATTCATCGCTCACAAAGCTGCGTACATAGCGTGGTTCTTCAAAATCCTCAATCCCCAAAAAATCTGCAAATCCAAAATTCGCATACGTGCGCATCCGGTTCCAGTTCCCCTTATACTGCGGATGCACTGCCGTCGCACGATAACCGCCCTCCGACAGCAGCCCGGCGAGGTTTCCTACATGCTTTAGGTCATAGATCTGGTAAGGCACCGTGCCGGAAGCACAGTTGGCAATGCTGTTTCCCGTAAGAAATTCAAACTCCGAATTTGCCGTCCCGCCGCCGTAGGTGGATACATAAAGCGTCCCCTTACAAGCAAAATCATCCACGTCATACCATTCCTTTAAATATTCGCTCGAACATGCAAAGTCCCCCAGCGAACGCAGGTCGCTAAAGCTTTCATCCATAATCGCAATCAGCGTCGGCTCCCACGCTTCCCGTGCATTTCCCGGATGCTTGCCGGATGGCTCCTGCTCTGTCAGCAGCTTCCCCTTTTCAGCCTTATTTTTTAACAATTCCTCGGCACACTGGATGCTGTAGCCGTCCGGTTCTTCAAGCTTTAATTTTTTCACCAGCTCCGCAAATCCAAGCACACTCCCCTTCGTATTATAAAATGTATTCACCGACCACTGGTCAATCGCATCCAGCCCATACATCCGCTCAAAGTCCAGGCTGAAAATCCCCGACACACAAACAACCGCCGCCAAGCTCCCCGCCGCCGAACGCGCCTTCCAGCCTTTGTACGTACCGTGCGCAGGAATACAGCAAAGCAGCGCAGCCGACGCATACCAATGCAGCACCCCCGTAAGCACCGGCTCCGTAATCTGAAACTCATAACCGCCCGCAACCTGAAACGCCGTATTCAGAGAAAGCAGATCACTCGGCATCACAGGGTTTCCTTTAAACTGAGATACATAATAATTCGCCAGCCCAAATACAAGGCACACTGTCAAAAACAGCCCCGCCGACAGCTTTTTGCACGGCAGTCCAAAAAACATACCTCCAAACAGCAGCGCCAGCAGCAAAATATTTCCCGAAACATACAAAACTCCAAGCTCATCCAAGCTTGCATTGCGCACCCGTTCAATCATATAAAATCCCCATACCGGCACCACGCACATCAAAGCCGCAAAACACCCGCTGCCGCAATACGATTCCAAAACCGCCCTGATTTTCCCCGAAAAAACAAGCAGCGCCGACAGCAGAAAAAAGAAAAACACCGCCTCTTCCCTGCACAATTCCCCACTGCCTTCCGACGGCTCATATAAACGCACTGCAAAATAATAAACAACAAAAGCCACTGCTAATTTCAGGCACATCACCACAGACGGCAAAACAGACGGCAGACAAACAGCAATTATCCGCGTCCCGCGCATTGCCCCGGCAAACAGACAAATCAGCAAAGCCATGCCGACAGCCGCACAAAGCCAAAAAAGCTGCGCAGCCGAAAATGTCCGCCTGTAAATAAGCAGGAACAACACCAGGATTCCTGACCAGACAACGGCATACTGTTTGATTTTGCCGGATGTATCCTGTTTTTTTAAATGGCTTTGTATGTAAAGAAAGATACTAAAAATGCATAATAGTTCAAAAGACATTTCTTCTCCTCTGTACCAAAAAGTTGTGGTTTTTCTTCATTTCTGGAATAAAATGAAAAACATAAAGCATAACTTTTTGTAATAATATGTTATGCTTTACATCTGGCGTTACTATTATCTAAGCCGCATAAAATAAGGGGTTTGTTGAACTATACCGAAAATGGAAATGCAAAAAATCGCAAACCATAAGGAGGATTCTGTATAGAAATTAAACGAATGACTGTTTTTTAATGGGCACTATTTTGGGCTTATTTTTGTGGCAAATTCACAGTGTTTTGTGGAATAGAGAAGAAAATTCTGCAATTATTGACAATTTTTTCTTTCCTAATTGCAAAATTAGTAGATTTGAGATAAAATACGGTTTGATAACAAATTATTACAAATTGATGCGTTTTGATCCTTTAGAATGATTGGAGCTTACACTCCTCTTCCTCCAACGTTTCTTTCTCCAAACATGCAGTACTTATCGGAATAGTTACCATTTTGTCCTATCCAGTTTAGACATATCTACTTTATATCAAACTATCTAACTGCGATCTTCTTTTCATTTTATTATTGCAAAGAAATTAAGAATATGCTATATTGTAATCACACAAAAAGAACAACCGCCCGAAAGGTGGGTTGACCAGTTTTAGGAGTAGAAAAACCACCGCCCGTACTGTGCCAAAGTTTAGGGGTGGTTTTTCTATGTATGGCTACTTACAAAACGTAAATACGAATGTAAGCAATGCCAATAGGAACAGACCAAAAGTCATTAGATCCTTAAAATCAAATTGATTTTTCATAGGCATCACCCCCATTCTATTATCAATGAGAGGTCAGCCCACCCTGCAACACGGTTGTTCTTTGATCCTAATATATCATAAAATATCCCATAATACAAATATAATCGAAACAATTTTATTCTCACAATTCCTCTTTTTATTCAATATTTTCACAAATGGATTTGCAATTCCAAGTACATATTTGAAAATGGCAGATAATTTGAGGTTGCAAAGAAATCAAGAATATGCTATATTGTAATCACACAAAAAGAACAACCGCCCAAAAGGTGAGTTGACCTAAGGCAGAAAAACCACCACCCTCGCTCGGTCAAAGTTTAGGGGTGGTTTTTCTATGTATGGCTACTTACAAAACGTAAATACGGATCAATTTCCATTCTATCAATTTTCAGAATAAACGTATGAACAGATCGAAGGTATATGCTAACGTGGATGAATCAAAATGGCAACGGTTTCGTTCAAGTGTTGCACTTTTTCGCATACAAGGACGCTGGGAGAGGGGACGGGCACGCCCTGGCTGCGTCCGTTCCAGAAGGTTAAGAAGTACTAAGCATCCTGCGGTTACGCTGAGGCACCGTCCGGGCGCGGCACCTAGTTCGCCCTGGCTTACAGCCAGCAGCTAAAGGTGCCGCTTGGCTTCGCCCCTGCTTTTGTCGAGCAGGATGCTAAGTGCTTCTAAACCTTCTTCCAAGGCCGCAGCCAGGGCGTGCCCATCCCCTCTCCCGGCTGGTTTTCGCATGTTCTACAAAAATATCGGCACATAGTTTTACGCAGTATATTTCTGACAGGTTCTTGTTTCTGCGTGATATCAGCACAGTTTGGATTGTGCTGTGCTTTGCTTTGTGTTTTGTTTCGGACAGGGCACTCGCGTACTGAACAATTGGCTGTGGGCTGTCCTTTATTTGGAGCCCTGAAAAAACAGCCGGAGGAAGGGGCGCGGGGCTTGCTTCCTGTGACTGTGGAAAAATGTTAGGAGCCCTTAGCATCCTGCACGATAACCCAGGGGCGAAGCCA
>CAMUPC010000245.1 GCA_947090545.1 uncultured Eubacterium sp.
GTGCCACAGCGTAGACGCAGGATGCTTAGGGCTCCTTACATTTTGGAATCGGAACAGAAAGCCAGCCCCGCTCCCCTTCCTCCAGCGTCCCTTTCTCAAAAAAACAAACACTCAACCAATCCCCCAGATAAAAAGTTTTCCATTTCGCACATTTTTTGCGACTCATAGTTCCTCCTGTTAAAAAAATATCAGCGCATTTGTGTCTAATAGATATCTCATACGTACTCCTTAAAGCATCCTGGTATCTCATCAAACTCTTCTGACATAGCGATAAAATCCTCTGCTAACGGATTCACAGACCTGCAAAAAGAATCGCTGTTTCCAGAAATCCCTTCTGTTTCTTTTTTTTGGGATGTCATTTTTAAGAACCGAATAAATGCAACTGCCTGTTCCATCATATCTTCAGGCAAATCTTTCGCTTCCATTACTAATGTATCATATGCCATAACAATTTCTCCTTTCTGGCTCCTCACAATCCAATCTCACAAAACATACTCATACTTTTTCAAGATCCCAACACCAATCGGATACGGCCCAGTATGTACCCCAACCGTAGCGCCGATCTGATGGATCTCTACCTCAGATGCCTCCCATCCGCCGCCGTCCCCGCTTCCTGCACATGCCGCAAGCGACTCACACACCTGCTCCCGAAACGCCTCTGCTTCTTTCTCATCATATCCATAGCCCACATTAACGGCATACTGCCGCGCCTGTTCTCCACTTTCCTTAAAATGTGCGCAGATCATCTCCAGCACCTTATCCCTGGACTTCTTTCTGCTCCTTGCAAGCCCGGACGGAAAGATCTCGCCGTCCTTCATCGTAATCAAAGGGCGGATATTCAGTGTATTTGCCGCAAGCCCCATCAGCTTTCCGACCCTGCCGCCGTGTACGAGGTAGGACATGCCGCCTACGGTAAATAAAATCCTTCCTGTTTCCCGCATTTTTAACAGCCTGGCAACCGTTTCCTCATAAGGAATGCCGTCCCGTTTCATACGTGCGGCTTCCCGGACAAACATCCCTTCCAGTACGGTATTGAGTGTCGAGTCAATCACTGTAATCACTGCGTCTTTATATTCCTCCGTAACCATCCCTGCCGCTGTCATCGCCGACTGGTATGACCCGGAAAACTTCGTTGTAATGCAGATACAGATCATCGGGATGCCTGCCTTGGCATACGGCTCGAACACATCGATATAATCCTGCACCGAAGGCATCGAGGTTTTGGGAAATACCTTCGGATTGTCTACCATTTTTTGATAAAAGTCCCGAATATCCACCTCCACAATCTCTTTTAAATACGTCTCGTTATCAAATGACACATAAAAAGGCACGACGTCCACATCATGCTCTCTGGCGCCCTGCACGCCTAAATCCGCTGCTCCGTCTGCAATAATCTTATATTCCTTTGTTTCCATACGTTTCTCCTGCTGTTGTATTTCTTCTCTGTACGGCGCAAATACCGTCCCACATTTTAGCCTGTACGCAATACGCATATCCTGGCTGTATCATAGTATACCCCTTATTGGTAAAATTGTATAGAAAAACTAATAAAAACTTTTTATTTTTTGTTGTTGACAATTCCAAAATTATGCATTATTATGTAGCTTGCTACATATCAAAAGGAGGGACAGGAACATGGACGAAATCAAAGGCTATTTTAAGAAAATCCACAACCAGCTTGATTCCAGCTTTACGCGTGCGCTGCGCAGGTTTGGGCTGACCTGCACCCAGTTTGAAATCCTCTCTTATCTGGCAAAAAATACGGAGGCGCCGCACACATTGACTGATATTTCCGCGCATTTCGGCGTCAAGCATACGAGCGTGATCCATGTGCTGAAAATATTGGAAAAAAAGGGATTTATTTATAAAGACACTTCTGCGGACGCGCGTTCCAAGACAATCCTGCTGACCAGTTGTGCGCATCAGGCGCTTACAGAGCTAAAGGAAAACTGCCCGCTGCTGGACGCTATTGTCTTTGCCGGTTTATCACAGGCAGACTTACAGGACTTAGAGCGGATGCTCAAGCAGATCTATACAAACCTGGAATCCGAGGAATTTCAGAACTTTTGACCCATATTTCTACGGGCACCCATTGACATTTATCCAAAATAACAAATAGATTTTTAACACGAAAGGAGACTATGATTATGAAGGACAAAACAACAGAAATCTTTCGGGATGCGCCTGTGCCAAAGGCAGTCATCAGCAACGTCATCCCATCCATTGTCAGCATGATGATGGTGCTGATCTATAACCTGGCTGACACATTTTTTATCGGGCAGACAAAGGATGCCTATATGGTAGCCGCTGTTTCTGTGGCGACTCCGGCGTTTTTACTGTTTATGGCTGTCGGGATGCTCTTTGGCATCGGCGGCACCTCGTTAATCTCCAGAACGCTTGGGGAAGGCAAGGCAGACAAGGCTAAAAACGCTTCTTCGTTCTGCTTTTGGACAGGGCTTGTCATCGGCGTCCTTGCGATGATCGTGATTTTTCTCTTTGCTTCTCCGGTCAGCATGGCAATCGGGGCAAGCACAGAAACAGTCGGCTATGCATCGCAGTATCTGCGTATCGTCTCTACCGCGATCCCATTTTTAATTATCAGCAACAGCTTCAGCAATATTATCCGCGCAGAGGGCAACGCGCAGGTGGCAATGATGGGCATGATCGTCGGCAACCTGATCAATATTGTGCTTGACCCGGTAATGATCCTTGGTTTTGGCTGGGATGTGGCGGGCGCCGCGATCGCAACCGTGCTTGGCAACGTATTTGCGGCTGGCTTTTATATCTGGCATCTGCTCTCCAAAAAAGCAATGCTGTCCATCCATCCAAAATATTACCTTGCAGGGGACGGTATTGCTGCCGGCGTCTTTGCCATCGGCATTCCTGCGTCGCTGAACAGTATTTTAATGAGCCTGTCCAATATTATCGTCAACAACATTATGTCCAATTACGGAGATATGGCGGTCGCCGGGCTTGGCGTTGCGATGAAGGTCAATATGATCGTTGTCATGCTCTTAATCGGGCTTGGCACAGGCATCCAGCCGATCTTAGGCTACTGCTTCGGCGCCGGCAACAAGGAACGCTATCTTGCCGTGATGAAGTTTTCCTTGATCCTTGCCTTTATCATCAGCGCTGTGATGACCGTGATCTGCTACTGCGGTGCTGATCCTCTTGTGCACGCGTTTCTGGAGGATGCGGACGCTTTTACTTACGGTATGTCCTTTGCCCGCATTTATATTTATTCCGGCCCGGTAATCGGCATTATGTTTGTATTTATCAATGCCATACAGTCCACAGGCGCAGCGCTGCCGGCACTGATCCTCTCGATCAGCCGCCAGGGGCTTATCTACCTTCCGGTGCTGTTTTTGTTCCGCCGCATCTTTGACTCTGCTACGATGCTCGCGGCTGCACAGCCGATTACGGACTACCTGACGACAGCACTGTCGGTTGTATTATTTATCTTTACGTATCAGAAATATTTTCCGAAAAAGGCAGCATAAGATCTAAAAAAGGAAAAACGGGATCACAAAAAACCGCTTTTCCTTTTTACGCTTTTATTTGTTCGATAAGGGATATGATCAGCAGATGAGCCAATGTAAATACATTGCATTTTTTGTGGAAAGGAACTATAATGGAAACAGCAGGAGGGAGATTAACGTGGAGGGGATAAGGAAGCTGGAACGTGAAGAAATATCCATCGCATACCAGAATAAGGATATTGTGAGCAAAGTGCTGGCAGAAAATTTTAAGGGAAAGTCCTTTCAGGTGTATGGGCTGGACCTGCCAGAGATAAAAAGGGTACTCCCAACAAATATCCCGGCGGTAAAGGCTAATGAGCTGCGTCTGGATAATCTGTTTGAGCTTGTTGATGGTACAGTGGCAATTGTCGACTATGAAAGCGCATACAGGGAATCGGATAAGGAAAAATACCTTAACTACCTGACCGGAATAGTAAACCGTTATCGGAAAGAACAGAAAAAATGCCCCAAATGCCGTATGATCATAATTTATACAGGGGATATCAGAAGGGACGAAATATCTGTTAACTATGATATAGGGGCTCTACAGATGTGTATAGAACCGGCATTCCTTTCAGAGTTGAACGGGGATGAAATATACATCCGCCTGAAAGAAAAGGTGGAAACGGGAGAAATGCTGACGGATGAAGAACTGATGGAATTTATGATTCTTCCGCTGTCTTACCAAGAAAAAGTAAGGAAAGAAGAAAAAATCCGCGATACGGTTTCCCTGGCGGTACGAATCAGCGACAGAAAGCAGCAGGTTTTTGCACTGGCAGGAATATTGGCATTTACAGATAAAATTATTGACCGGGAGACTGCAAATAAAATAAGGAGAGTGATTGAGATGACACAGGTAGCACAGATATTTGAAGAAGAAAAACAGCAGGCTATACTACAGGTAACACAGATATATGAAGAAGAAAAACAGCAGGCTATACAGATATTTGAAGAAGAAAAGCAGAAAGCATTAAAAGAAGAAAGATTAAATACAGCAAAGCAGGTTGTGATCAATATGATAAAAAAAGATTATTCCTCAAAAGAAATTGCATCTTTGGTATTGGACTATTCACAGGATGATGTGGATAAGCTGAGAAAAGAAATCGAATAAGGAATCGCGTACTGGAACCATATAAATGATAACAAGCCTAAAGAAAAAGCTGCTGAATAATATAAATGAAAGAGACATACTAAACTATATAGTTCAGTATGTCTCTTTTTAATAGGAAAATCTGATGTCGCAAGCTTTTCTGTATCTATCACATGCCTGTTCAGCTCTTTTGCGCATACCGCTGCGCAGCCCGCAGTACCGAAACAATCGGCATAATCAAAGCCCCGCAGAAAAAATTGCTGACTCCATGCAGAAAATCCCACGGCAGCCCCGCTGCAATCCACGCAAGCATCCCTTCCAGGCTAAGCCCAAACATGATCGCCTGCACCGGCGCATACAGCGTCCCAAACAAAAAACCATGCGCCGCGCAGACTACCATATATACGGCAGGCTGTACAAGACGCGGCATCCGCTTGGGCAGCAGCATCACAACGCCCCAAAGCACAGTCCAGATGTACAGATACGGAACCCACCATGCCGAAAATCCAGAAAGCATCCCATTTAACAGCACATAAATATAGATCGGATACAATGCTTTTTTGCGGTATACGACCGTAAACGCAATCGTAAATACGCCAAGCAGATGGATATTCGGCGCAAATTCCAAAATCACCTTGGAAGCATACATAACCGCCCCCAGCATAGAAAAGACTGTCAGCTCCCTTGTCGTCAGCTTCATGCCTGTTCCATCTGAAAGGAATAGCTGTCCCCTTCTTTGATCGGGGTAGCATCTACTCCTGTCTGCGCATATTCATCATTAATATAAAAAGACCAGTACCTGCCGTCCGTATCATAATCAGCCGTCATCCCATTGACCGTCTTTACATAAAGCCCATACTCACTTTCGTCACCGTCAATCAGCCCAAGCTGCGAAAGCGCCGCACCGACTGTTTCCTCATCCGTATGGATCTCAAACTGTGTCTGCGCCCCTTCCTGGTCAACAACCGTAAACATAAACACCTTGCTGCCTTCCCCCAGCACGCTTGCACCAGCCTGCACATCTGTATCTGCTCCGTCAGGCACTTCCCCTTCTTCCTGCGAATTGCTTTCCACGCCAGTTTCCTGCGTCTGCACATTCTCCTGTGCCCCGCCCGCAGCGGACTCATCTTTTTTAGTACTGCCATTACAGCCAGTTGTAAACAGTGCCATAGCCACAATCAGCACGATACAAAGGATGCATGACGAAATCTGTTTCCTGCATGTTTTTTGCATAATATTAATCTCCTTTGTTTTTATTTCCCCTACCTGCCGGCGCCCGCGGCTTTCCAATGGGGACCGGACATCTGGATATTCCGGCTTGGCACCTCCCGCAGACCAGCCTTCTCAGATCTCTCCAATGGCTGTCTCCCAGACTGTGGCAATCGTGCTATGGTATTTCTTTTGACAGGAAACCATAAGCGCCTGGTAAGATCCGCAGTATCCTAATTTTTCTCTGTGCCTTACGGCGACGGGCTCGCACAGGAGTTACACCTGTTTCCCCAGATCATCCGGTATTTATCATATCGTTTTGGGGCGGTTTCGTCAACAGGAACTTTCTATCGAGGCAGAATAAACGCATGAAAAGATCGAACGGTTTCAGTCAAGTGTTGCATTGTTGCGCATACAGGGACGCCGGGAGAGGGGATTGGCACTTCCTGGCGGCGTCCGTTCCAGAAGGTTAAGAATCCCTAAGCATCCTGCGGTTACGCTGTGGC
>CAMUPC010000246.1 GCA_947090545.1 uncultured Eubacterium sp.
CCCGCAGGATGCTTAGGGCTCCTTACATTTTGGAACCGGAACAGGAAGCAAGCCCCGCTCCCCTTCCTCCAGCGTCCCTTTCTCAAAACCCCCACACCCCGATACTATCTTTCAGTCACATCTCCACCTAGCCCAGCAAATATCCATAATCTGTTACAACCGTCTCAATCAGCTTTTGCAGCCCTTCAAACAATCTGTCGCTCTGCCCTTTTTCCCAAACGAACTCTTCGCCCAGATAACGCACCCTGCATTTGAGCGCTTCTTTGTCGAGTACCGTAAAGCCTTCATTTTTGCTGTCCGCCATATCCGCTTCGTTTGCGAATAAGGTAAACTTATCCTGGTAAGGCGCGCTTGCATATGGGCAGAAGCTCTTGCAGTTGCCGCATTCATTGCACATATAGTCCACATGGATAATCTGTGCGGCGTCCATTCCAGGTACGTGTACCGCGATGTTTGCTCGGTTCGGGCAGACATCCACGCAGTTTTCGCAGACGGAGGAGCAGCCCAGGCACCTGTTTGCCTCTGGCTCGCTGCATGGTTCTGCAAGAATACCCTTTTTGGCATAAATCGCTTTCTGGGATACTGGTTCGCTTAAGTCCGGGGCGATTGGAACGCCTGCGATCGCTTCTGCCGCCTGGATCGCGTGTGCCATGCCTTTGACTACGAGTGACGGCCCGTACAGCCCGTCGCCGATCACATAGACGCCAGGCAGGTTCGTTTCCAGATGGTCGCTGACCAGGGCGCGTCCCCTGCTGTCTACATG
This sequence comes from uncultured Eubacterium sp., assembly GCA_947090545.1. Classification (GTDB taxonomy): domain Bacteria; phylum Bacillota; class Clostridia; order Lachnospirales; family Lachnospiraceae; genus Eubacterium_J. The sequence continues at coordinate 764 of CAMUPC010000246.1, forward strand.
GATGCCGTTTGCTTCGTAAAAGTCGGTCGGCACCTTTTCGCCTACTGCCGCAATTACTGTATCGGCAGGTACCTTTTCGGTTTTTCCGGTCGCAGCAACGCCAGCCCTGCCGGATTCGTCCATTTCGCCAAGTGCCATCTGGTCACAGATGAGTGTTCCGTCCTCGATCCTTACCGGGGCGAGCAGCTCCTTAAACTCTACGCCGTCTTTCAGGGCAAGCATCAGCTCGTGCTCGTCCGCAGGCATATACCGTTTAGTCCGGCGGTAAACGAGGTAGACATGCTCTACGCCCTCGCAGCGTTTTGCCGCCCTTGCGGTATCCATCGCTGTATTGCCGCCGCCGATTACGACGACATGCTTGCCAGGTGCTGTCTTTCCTTTTGTTTTGTTAAACTGCTCTAAAAAATCCAGTGCATTGACTGCCTGTGTTCCTTCCAGTACAAGCTGGCTGCGCTGATATGCGCCTACTGCAAGGATTACCGCATCGTATGACTGTTTGAGCTCGGCAACTGGCGGTGCTTCCTTTCCGCACAAAATCTCTACACCGAGCTGGCGAAGCAGTGCCGCATCCTTGTCAATCTGGCTGTCGTCGATACGGAAGTCAGGGATCACGGAGCTTACAATGCCGCCGAGCCTGTCGCGTTTTTCATAAATTGTTGTTTTGACGCCGAGCCTTGCCAGATAAAACGCTGCTGCCATACCGGACGGGCCGCCGCCGACAATCGCTACCGTTTTATCGCTCGTTCCGTGTGGTGCAACGGATGAGAGCACGCTGTCAAATGCCTGTTTTGCGCAAAGCAGCTTCGTATCGCGGATCTGTACTGGTGTCTCGTAGAAGTTGCGCGTGCAGTGGCTTTGGCATCCATGCGCGCAGATCGTCCCGGTTATAAACGGCAGGGCGTTTCGATTTAAAATAACCCGCAGCGCGTCCTCGTAGCGTCCTTCTCCGGCGAGTTTTACATACGTCGTAATCTCCTGGTGGATCGGACAGGCGTCCTCGCAAGGCGCTGTAAAGCAGAACATCAGCGGCACCTTCTGATCCGATTTTCTGGAGCCTGGAAGCTTTGCCGGCTTTGTGTGATGGCGGTCGGTCACGGCGTCTTTCGCAAGCTCTGTTAACGCCTGCACATCGATGCCGCAAAATTCCTGGTTTTCAAGCTTGTTTACCAGCTCTGCGATTTGCTGTAAGCGCTGGTAGCCGCCTGGCTTTAGAATCGTCGTGGCTACGGTAACCGGCCATACTCCGGCGCCAACAATCCGCTCGATATTAAACGCATCCGCGCCGCCCGAATAAGATATCCGAAGCTTCCCGTCAAATTCGCGCGACAGCTTTGCTGCCAGTGAAATCGACAGCGGAAACAGCGATTTGCCGGACATATACATCTCCTCGCTCGGAAGCTCCCCTGCTTTTACATCGACCGGGAACGTATTGGTGATCTTTACGCCAAACGCAAGCCCCTGCTTTTCAGCGCACTGCATCAGGCGCTTAAGCATCGGCACCGCGTCCTTGTACTGCAAGTCGTCGTCAAAATGAAACCGTCCGAAGGCAATATAATCATAGCCCATCTGGTCCAGCGTTTCTCTTGCAAACTCATAGCCAAGCAGCGTTGGGTTGCATTTGACAAACGTATGCATCTTCTTTTCGGCCAGCAGATACGTCGCGATGCTTTCGATCTCCTGCGGCGGGCAGCCATGCAGGGTCGAGATCGTGGCGGAATTGCAGATTTCGGCTGAGATGCTTTCGATATCTTCCTTCGTCACGTGGGCGTATTCGTCCACATGCGCCAAAAGCTGCGCCTTGCACTCCTGAAACATCGGCGTTTGAGCCGCGTTTTTCATATTTTCAATAAACGTATCGATTTTTTCGGACTGGATGCCCTTAAGGTCATACCCGACGCTGATGTTGAACTGAAAACCATCCATACTGCCCAGCCCATACTCCTTTGCCGCAAACGCAAGCAAAAACCATGCCTTGATATACTCATCCTGTGCCTGCGGGACATACAGCTCGGTCGACCACTCGCAGTTATAGGCTTCGTCGTCCGCCTTGATGCAAGGCTTATTCACACATGCCGCAAGCTCCTCACCGTCCATAATCTGCACCGTTTTCAGTTCAAAGAAACGGCTGCCTGCATAATAAGCAGCTACAATATTCTGAGCAAGCTGGCTGTTTGGCCCAGCCGCAGGCCCGACTGGAGTCTCAAGCCTGCGCCCGAAAATATTCCAGTCCTTCGTCCCGTCCGCCTGATACGGCCTATGGACGCCAAACACCGTTCCTTTTGTATCATGCTCCGTCCGCATCCAGTGCAGCAGCTTCGCAAACGGGATACATGTCATTTTATCACTCATAGCAACCTCCTACGTTATCCGTTAATACTTTTCCACAGCTTTGCGGATTCTTCCCGGCATTTTGCCATAACCTCTTTCGTATCCGCCACTTTGACCTCGCGGTCTTTCATCAGCACTTTTCCGTTGCCGACCGTCGTTACGACATCCCTTCCGGTCATGCCAAACAAAATATGCCCGTTGATATTCGTCTCATCCAGTCTTGTCGGCGGGTCATAGTCCACAACGATCACATCCGCCGCGGCGCCTTTCTTTAATACGCCAAGCGGAGCCTTGAAGTAGCGGTTTGCAATTTTGGCATTGTTTTCAAACAGCATGTCAGGCACCTCGCCCCATGCCGCGTTCGCATCGCACAGATGATGCTTGTGCAGGACATTTGCCACCTTAAACGACTCTGTCATATCGTGCGTATAGCCGTCGGTGCCAAGCCCGGTTAAGATCCCGCGCCTTACAAGCTCCATCGTCGGCGGGCAGCCGCAGGCGTTGCCCATATTGGACTCTGGATTATGTACAACCATCGTATCTGTCTCTTTGATCAGCTCCATCTCATGCGGATTGATGTAAATGCAGTGCCCAAGTAGCGTCTTTTCTCCTAAAATGCCGCAGTCCATCAGGCGGTCTACAATCCGCTTTCCGTACTTTTTCAGGCAGTCGTGCAGATCTTCAATGCCCTCCGCCACATGGATATGGTAGCCCACCTCTTGTGGCTTATTCGCCGCCGCAAGCTCCATCGTCGCATCTGAGATCGTAAACTGCGCGTGCATCCCCATCATGCCCGCAACCATATCCGTATCGTCCTTTAAGGCATAGCGGATAAACTCCGCGTTTTCCATCACGGATTCTTTTGCCTTGTCCATGCCGTCGCGGTCGGACACCTCATAGCACAGGCACGCGCGCACGCCCAGCTCCTTTGCAGCTTCCGCAATCGTAAACAGGCTGCCGTGGATCTGCCCGAAGCTGGCATGGTGGTCAAAAATCGTCGTCACGCCGTTTTTAATACACGAAAGCATCGTATCCATCGCACTGTAGCGCGTCTGCTCCAGGGTCAGGTGGCGGTCAATCGTCCACCACTGCCCGTCTAAAATATCCAAAAATCCTTTTGGGTGATATCCTTTGATGCTGAGCCCTCTTGCCATCGCGCTGTAAATATGTTCGTGCGTATTGATAAACGCCGGCATAATCACGCCGCCTTTTGCATCTATGTATTCTGCATCCTTGTATGCAGCCTTGATTTCATCTGTCTGCCCAACCGCGGCAATTTTCGTCCCTTCGACTGCTACCGCGCCGTTTTCTACATATGGAAAACTGCTGTCTCTTGTAAACAGTTTTCCGTTTCCTATTACTAACATCAGCCTGCTCCTTCCTTTTTTAACAGTTCAATCGCCCGGTCTTCCTGGTCTTTTGGAAGCACGAGATTTAAAATAATTGCCACAATCGTAGCAAGCACGACCGGAGACCTGCCAAAAATCGTCGTTACCCAGTCCGGGAAGCTTGCCAGCGCCGCGTTTGCCTGCGTAATCCCCATGCCGAGCGCAATCGCCAGCCCGACAATCGTTGTATTCCTGTAATTCATCGGCGAAGCTGTCACGAGCTTGACGCCTGTCATCGCAATCGACGCGAATACGGATACGGTCGCACCGCCCAGCACACAGCTTGGAATCGTCGTCAGAACCGACGAAAACTTCGGGATCAGCCCCGCAACGAGCAAAATGCCTGCCGCCATGCCGAACACCCGCTTTGCCACAACCTTGGTAGAAGCGACAATGCCGACATTCTGGCTGAACGTCGCAGTCGGCAGCCCGCCAAACAGCGGACAGACCACATTGCAGATTCCGTACGCCACGATACCGCCGTTTAGCTCCTCATCCGCAGGCATCCGGTCCATTCCTCCGGTCGTCGTCGCCGTAAAGTCGCCGATCGCCTGGATCGAATTAATCGCAAACAGCACGCCGATCGCCACACAAGAGGAAATCTCAAATTTTACCCCAAAATGCAGCGGGAGCGGAAGCTGGAAGAAAGACGCCTGTGACACCGCCGCGAAATCCACCATGCCAAAGCAAAACGCCACGCCGTACCCGACAATAATACCGATTAAGATCGAGGACAGCTTCCAGATCCCCTTGCCATAGTGATTCAGCGCCGTTACGATCGTAAGCGTAATCAGCGCGACGAGCCAGTTCTGCCAGGAACCGTAATGCTCGCTGCCTGTGCCGCCAGCCATATAGTTGATCGCCGTAGGATACAGCGACAGCCCAATCGCAAATACGACCGTTCCGGTAATTAACGGCGGAAAAAACCTGCGGATCTGCTTAATAAACGTCCCTACAAGAATCGCAATCATGCCGCCTACGATCTGCGCCCCGAAAATCGTAGCGACGCCAAAATCCCCCGCGATCGCCTGCATCGTAGGCACATAGGCAAAGCTGATTCCCATAATGACCGGAAGCCCTGACCCGATCGAAAACTTCTTTCCGCGCACGGCAGGATAGAGCTGAACCAGCGTCGTAATTGCCGACATCACCAGCGCCGCCTGGATCAGGATAACGGAATCCTCATCTGAAAGCCCCGCGGCGCCGGATACGATAATTGCCGGCGTCACGCATCCGACGATCATAGCGACGACGTGCTGTAGTGCGAGCGGAAGCGCCTGCCCGATGGAAGGCTTTCCGTCGAGACGGAACAGTTCTCCTGATACGTTTGTGCTGCCTGTTTGTGTATTCATTTTTACCACCTCATTTTTCAGAACAGTTTCTGTTCTGGGATTCCAGAGTGCTTGTAATCCAAAAAGCTTTTGTGTTGGCTGTTGTTAGGGAGAGGTGCCTTGGGAAGCTTTTGGATTTTGATTGGTTCTAGGAATTTCAGCAATGATTTGCTGTCTGCGTCTGCACGGGTATCGTGCATTTTTAACAAATACCGCTTTTGTTGTGTTTATATTATCATCCTTTTTCACAAAATGCAATGGTTTTTGAAAAAATTTTTTCTTTGTGATAATTTTTTCTTATTATATGAGTTTTTGATGGGATGATGGAAGGCCAGTGCTAAGAAAAGCAGCTAATTATCACGATTAATTGTTTATATTTTGCGCATACAGGGACGCCGGGAGAGGGGATTGGCACGTCCTGGCGTTGTCCGTTCCAGAAGGTTAAGAAGCCCTAAGCATCCTGCGGTTACGCTGAGGCACCGTCCGG
>CAMUPC010000247.1 GCA_947090545.1 uncultured Eubacterium sp.
CCAGGGCGAACTAGGTGCCGCGCCCGGACGGTGCCACAGCGTAACCGCAGGATGCCTAGGGCTTCTTAACCTTCTGGAACGGACGCAACCAGGGCGTGCCAATCCCCTCTCCCAGCGTCCCATTTGCAAATCCCCCCCCCCCCAAAAAAAGGCCGCCGGAAAATAATCCTTATTTTCCGGCAGCCCCATCACACCCGCAAAAGCCAGCTCCTACTTCTCCAGCTCCGCAATCATCTCCTCAATCGACGGAATCTTCTCCAGCTCATCCATCATCTCATTATACCCAATCCGGTCCAACTCTTTCAAATAGTCATCCCAGGTATCATCAACATCCACCTGCCCCAAAACAGCCTGCGTCCGATAACTCGCCACATAAGCATCCAAATCTCCACTAATCTTCTGGAAGATCTTCTCATACTTCGTCTCATTCGCAAGATCCATCTTATAAGGCCTATGCTGCCATTTCAGCCAGGTACCGTTATCTCCCTGCGACCAGTACTTGCTGCCTGCCTGGAACAGCTCTTCCTCGCCGACCCATTTCGTCACTTCCTCGGTCTGCCCAAACTGGCTAAAGCTCCATGTCCCTTTGTCGCCGGAATTGAGCTTATTGATCTCTACAGGCTTCTCGCCCGTTTCATCCCATTTCCAGTCTACATCCTTTTCGCCGTAAAACAGCTTTGCAGTCGTTTCCTTATCTCCGGCGCCAAAGACCGTATAGTTAAAAAACTCCAGGATCTTCGCCAGTTTGTCATCCTCTACATTTGCATTGACAAAAAATTTGCCGTAAGCAGGCGTTGGATTGACAACCGCCTGTACTTCTCCGCCATCCGGCTTAATGCCAGGCGTAGCCAGCAGCTTGGCGTCAGGATCTCTTTCCAGAAGCATTAAAGGCGGACGGTCCTTTGCCCAACTGTTTAACGTATTCGTGGTGCTGAGCCAGTAGCCTGCAACGCCCGTATTGATCTTATCCCAGGCGATCGTCCTGTCGTTGCTGATAATCTCAGGATCAAGCAGGTTTTTCGCATACAGCTCCTGGAATCCTTTTAAAAATTCCTTATATTCATCCATCGCATAGCACTGCTCCGCCCTGCCGTTTACATTGTTGATATCTTTTGCAAATCCATAAGCAGAATAAAACTGCCCGATCAGCCCAATGCCCCAGTCAGGAGCCGCCGCGCCAAGCGTATCTTTTTTTCCGTTTCCGTCAGGGTCCTGGTTGACAAAGGCGTCCATAATTTCAATAAACTTGCTCAGTTCAATGCCGTCATCTGCCACATACAGCCTGTCGGATACCTGCTCCACATTTACGCCCAGGTCAATGCCCAGTTTTTCAATCCAGTCATACCGGTAAAAGTCCCCTGGAAGGTAATAGTCCACAAACTGGAACGTCAGCCCGGCAAGGCAGGTAAATTCCTCCTCGTTTTCCGGGTTTAATACCATCTTGTAAATCAGCGGATTTTTTTCATAATATTCTAAAATCTTCGGACAGTACTTCTCAACCATCGCTTTTGGAATCATACGGATCAGCTCCTGCTCCTGCATCCAGTCCGGCGTCTTTTTCTCCGTCCACATACAGTCCGGCATTTCCCCGGAACCCAGCAGCAAGTCAATCGTATCCGTAGTCTCTGCTTTTTCCACTGTAATATTAATATTTAAAGCGTCTTCGATCATTTTTTCTACATAGGAGCCATCCTCATAATCCGAATAGCACCACTGCCCTGTATAAGAAATATCGTACGTTTTGTCAGGATCTGGCTCTGCATCAGCGTTCGGCGCCCCCGCCTTGGAAGCGTTGGAACAGCCTGCGAGCGCCATCGCTGTACATAACGTCAGCGGCAATACCCGTTTTAACATCTTTCTTTTCATATCTTACTCCTCCTTACCATTTTGCAGATCTTCCAGCTCCTTCCAGCCGATTCTGCGAATTCTTGTTTTTGCCAGGCAGCTTCCGTCCTGCGGGCCGCCTGCATTGTAGCCCAGAAGAACCCCATCTTCCAGGAAACAAATCGCGCAATAGCAGTACCCGTGGTCTTTTTCTGCCTCAAATGCAGCCCCTTCTGTAAAAGTCTGCCCATTATCCCTGCTGACAGCAATCACATAAGGAGTGCGTCCCCCTGTAAATATTTCCGTACTTTTCCCCCGTCCATTATACTCAGGAATTGGATTCCATACTGCCCAGATCGCGCCTGTTTTGTCCCGCTTCATACTTAACGGGCTGTTTGGCGCGGTGAACCTGGAAGGGCCTGCACCGCTCCATGTATTCCCATTGTCTACCGAATACATCTCATACTGCCTGCCCAGATCCGTTCTGGCAAATCCCCATAAGATTCCCGGCTCCAGCTCCAGCACCCCTGGCTCCTGAAGCCCGGAGGTACAGTTTTTGCAGTAAGGCATACAGCATTTTCCGTCGGCTGCCTGCCAGGAGACACCGTCATCGTCGGAATAAAAGAACACGATTTCCGACCGGCTGTCCAAAAAACGTCCGTTTTCTGCCTGTTCCTGCCGTCCTGTCCTGTGCGTTGCCGCCGGAATCAGTATCCTGCCGCTTGCAAGCCTTACGACCCTGTCATTGTTGACTACGTAAAACCCTTCCTGCGGAGTACACAGCACTCTGTCTGTCCAGGTCTTTCCGCCGTCCTTAGAACGCCTTACATACATCTGCATCATCGTATACGTATGGCGTACCAGGTAAAACAGTCCGATATCGCCGTTTTGCATCTCCAGCAGGGAAACCGACATGATATTTTGTGCATTCTCCTCTTCACAGCTTAACAGGATATGGCCATCGACAAAGCTCCTCCCGCCATCCTTTGACAAGACAGCATGGATGTCAGAAGCCGCCCAGTCCTCTAATCCGTTCCCCTTAAACCGGCTGTATGCAAACAGTATCGTACCGTCTTTGCGTCTTAAAAATGCCCCCTCGCTGTTGCGGGGATTTTTCTTTTCTTTTGATGGTGCAAGCTCTGCCACAACTTTTCCCAGGTCTTTTCGTTCCATATTTTATTTACTTCCTCTTTTCTGATCTCTGTCCCGATCTCTGATTCGCTTAGCCTTTCACAGCGCCGACCATAATGCCTTTTACAAAATACTTCTGCAAAAACGGATATACCGCTACGATCGGCAGCACGACCAGTATCGTAGTAGCTGCCTTGATCGTGTCTGGATTGGTGTCCACCATCGCGCCAATCGCTTCCGCACCGGACGCGGACGAAGCCGCGGACGCCGTCAGGCTGTCCAGCATTCTGCGCAGCAAATACTGTAGCGTCGTAAGGTTGGCACTTCTGCGGCAGTATACCATATTGTCAAACCATGAATTCCACTGCCCGACCATCTGCCACAACGCGACCGTAGCGATAACCGGTTTGGACAACGGCATAATAATAGAAGCAAAGATCCTTACCTGGGAGGCGCCGTCAATCGAAGCCGCCTCTTCCATCCCCTTATCAATCGAGAAAAAATAGTTCCGAATAATAATCGTATTGTAAATAGAAAATCCCGTCGGCAGCACATAAACCAGGAAATTGTTCAAAAGCCCCAGCCGCTTCATATTCAGGTACATCGGAATCATACCTGCCGAAAAGAACATCGGAATCAGAAGCACCGCCGTAATAAGCTTACGAAACGGCATATCTGTCCTGGTCAGAGAATAAGCCGCCATACAGCACACAATAATATGGATCGCCGTACCGATCACCGTCCTCAGTACGGACACCAAAAATGCCGTCACAATCTCATTGTCCTGAAAGACATATTTATACGCATCCATCGTCCACACCTTAGGAAACAGGTTAATGTGCATATAGGAAATATCCTGCGCCCTGGAAAACGACCGGACTACGACATCCCAAAAAGGCAGCAATATCGTAAAGCAGAACGCAATCATAAACACTGCGTTGCAGATATCAAAAATCCGGCTTCCCACAGACTGCTTCATCTTCGTTTTTTTCACTTCTACCTCGCGCGCCATAAAACTCTCTCCCTTCCCTGCATTAAATAATCTTGTATTCTGGATTTGCTTTTCTTGCAAACCAGTTCGCAATCAGAACGAGCACAAGGCTGACTACATTCTGAAACAGCCCGATTGCTGTAGAGAAATCATACCGGCTCTCAACCATACCTTTTCTGTACACATATGTAGAAATAACGTCCGCCGTCTGGTATGTCGCGTCATTGTACAGGTTGAATACCGGGTCAAAGCCTACGCTGACCAGGCTTCCGATATTTAAAATCAGCATCGTACACATCGTCGGGAACATTGCCGGCAGGGTGATATGCAGGATTCTGCGAAAACGGTTGGCGCCGTCAATCGAAGCCGCGTCATATAAGGCAGTATCGATGCCTGCAATCGTCGCCAGATAGATCACGATGCTGTAGCCCGTAGTTTTCCACAGGTTCGCGATCAGATAAATCGGCACAAACATATCCTTCTGTGCCATAAAGTATAAAGGTTTATCCAAAATCCCAAGCTGAATTAAAAGCGCGTTGACGACACCGCCTGTCGGAGACAAAAGCTGGTATACAAACGTACCTACCACTACCCAGGAAAGAAAATGCGGCATATAGGTAATTGTCTGTATGACGCTCTTAAACTTTTTATTTAAGATTTCATTCACCAGAATTGTAAAAATAATTGTGATCGGAAATGTAGTCAGAAGTGTCCAAATACTGATCTTTAACGTATTTCCCAATACTCTGTAAAAATTCGGGTCTGCAAACAGCGCCTGAAAATGTTGCAGCCCTACCCACTCGCTGCCCTCAATGCCTCTTGCCATCTTATAATCCTTAAATGCGATCATTAAGCCCTCCATCGGCATATAGCAAAACAAAATGACAAGAATCAGCGCCGGCAGCAGGAACAGGTAGAACGGCAGATATTTTCTTATCTCCTTTTTCAGATAGCCTGTTCCAGATGTTTTTGTTTGTTCCATCGTATCCTCCTTTCTTTTTCGATACCCCATAAGTTGCCTGACATCACGTTTATTCCGATGCGCCCGGGCGCATCTTCCCATTTATGATTTTCAGGTGTCCTGCCAGACGCCTAAAAACCTTTTTATATTCAGTTCAGGGCACGAACGCCGCTTATCCGGAGTCTGCGCTTGCAGCGTCCCGTTCCCGAAAAATCATCTATTTTTCTGATAGACTGATTATAGTGAATTCCAGGGAATACGTCCATGAACTGTATTGGACAAACCATGCACAAAATGATACAATGTTAATAATGAAGGCAAAAGGAGGAACTGCCCATGTATATGAACGCCGGATACCTGCACAATTCCCTGATCGATTTTAAGGATAAGTCCAGGCCCCTCGTCGTAGGAAGCTGCGGAACCTACCGCCTGTACAACAGGCCAAAGCTGCCCACTTACCGTCCAAGGGGCAGGATCGACTTCCAGATCTTATATGTAACCGCCGGAAAAGCCCATTTTTTCCTGGACAACGAATACGTAGAGGTCACCGCCGGGCATATGGTCTTGTACCAGCCAAAAGAAGTACAGCGGTATGTATATTATGGAACGGATCAGACTGAGGTGTATTGGGTGCACTTTACCGGAAGCAATGTGAAAAATATTTTAAGAGGATACGGCATTCCTCTGACCGGACATGTCTTTTACACCGGGCAGTTCCCAGAGTACCAGAGCCTGTTCTTAAAAATGATCCAGGAGCTTCAGTCGTGCAGCCTGCATTATGAAGAGCTGCTCGCCCTGCACCTTCGGCATCTGCTTATCCTAATCAGCAGGCACTTAAGCAGCGGGCACAAGCTCGCGGACTACGTACAGAGCGAGATTGAGACTGCTATCCGCTATTTCAGCGAGCACTATAACACTGACATTGTGATCGATGCATATGCGGCAAGCATTCACAGAAGCACGGCTTGGTTTATTCGGGGCTTTAAAAAGTATACTGGAATGACGCCTATGCAGTTTATTATCTCTGTACGTATTGAAAATGCACAGCGGCTGCTGTGTACGCAGGATTATAATGTTACGGAGGTTGCATCTATTGTGGGGTATGATAATCCTTTGTATTTTAGCAGGCTGTTTAAAAAGCAGACGGGGATATCGCCTACGGATTATCGTAAAAATCTGTAGATGGGGGATGTAAGATCAAAAGGGGGGGTATTTTTGTGAGGAAAGGACGCTGGAGGAAGGGGCGCGGGGCTTGCTTCCGGTTCCGATTCCAAAATGTAA
>CAMUPC010000248.1 GCA_947090545.1 uncultured Eubacterium sp.
ACCTTCTGGAACGGACGCAGCCAGGGCGTGCCAATCCCCTCTCCCAGCGTCCCCGCAGCCACAAAAACCCCCTCCCCCTTCTCAGTCAAGCGTCAAATTCAAATACCCCCTCACCTGCATCAACCCATAACTCACCCCCATCAAACACTCCTTCACTTCCACCACACTCTCACAATCCGCAAACACTCCCCCAGCAAACATCACCCTCCTGCACCGCCCCGAAATCCAAGGCAAAAAATACCCCTCCAGCTCCCTCTGCGTCAGTGTCGTCTCCGTCACAATCACATCCTGCCCTTCCCGATAAAACAGCAAAATCTCCTCCCTGCCGTCAACACGCAGCACATACGCCCCGCCGCCATTCAGCCTATGCTGATCAATCGCAAACGCCACATGCCGCGCCTGCCAGCGTACATAACCATGCGTCCCAAAACGTGCATCACGTATCGCGCAGTACCGCTCTGCCTGTATCGGCAAAAAATCAGAACCCGGAAGCCCCAAAGCCAGCTCCGCCGCCCGCATATCATACTTTGGCTCTTCTGCCTGTCCCGCTGCCTGTACGTCCACCCAGGCCTTTCTCAGATAAAAATTCCCAGAAAATCCAAGCGGCTCATAAAATCCTCCCACAAGCCCTTCTTCCGCCGGCTCTGCAATCAGCGGCACGCCATATAACTCGTACGCCCTGAGCAGCAGCTTTCCCGCAATGCCTCTGCCGCGGTACTGCGGATAAACGGCAAGCGCGTAGACATAGCGGATCTTTTGCCAGCGCGTCACGCCGGCTTTTTCCTCCAATAAGATGCTTCCGGGAAGAAAAAAGGATGCTCCCAAAAGCACCCCCTTTTCCTCCTCCAGCAGCACATGCCCGTCCTGATACATTGCACGGAAAAATGCGTCGATATACGCGTCCTCATCTGCAAAGCATTCCTTCCAGAGCGCTTTTAACGCTGGAAGGAATGTGTTATTTCCATATCGAATCATAAACGAATCCTCTTATAAATGAAACCTTGCCTCATATTTTTCCACTAACAGCACTGGCTGATACGACAGCTTTGCCTTGCGCAGCCCCTCGTCGCCTGTGTCCTCTTCCCGGTTTACATAAGCATACTCCTGACAGTTATGCAGGACAAACTGCTGGTTAATCATCGGGTAAGCGCCCTGCACGCTGGCAAGCGCCTTTTCAATGTGCACGACATACGTATCCGAGTTTAACGGCTCTCCGATCGAAAACGCCACCAGCCTGCCGCCTTTGTACAGCATCCCGCCGTCTAATACCAGGTCGGCGAGGTTGCGCAGTGCGATCCGGTTGATATGAAGCTCGTTTTCCATCTCGTCGTTCCAGTTTTCTGACTCGGCTTCTTTCCAGACGTCTAACAGGCGCATACATTCCCCGGCATCCTCCGGCATCATGTCGCGGTACATCCAGTTATTGTCATCTTTAAACCGTGCGATATGGTTGCGCTTGCCGTGCAGCTTCCTGCCGGAAAGCGTGGACAGCTTTTCGGTGCTGTATACATAATCGTAATCATCCCGGCTTGTTTCAACGGTATATTTGCCTGGATAATTCTGTTCGAGCCAGTCCAGGTCGCTTTGCATCAGCGTACTAAGCACCAGCTCCTGTCCCTTTGCCTGTGCCTCGGCAAGCAGCGCGTCCAGCGCGCCCTTCCGGTTTCCGGCGCCGATCGGTATTGTATAACAAAAATGCGCCTCGCCGTGTGCCTCTTCCTTTTGATGATCCTGAAACTGTAAAATCAAACAGCCCTGTTCTTTTGCCATCTTCACGCCGTAAATATCGCTCCACAAAAAATTGTTTGCAAACGAATATTCACACGCCTGCCTGTCATCCTCCAGCAGCCGGTGGGTTACCCATTCACGGTCGCGCAATGACAGGCTATAAAAATCGATCATAAAAATTCTCCCTTGTTTTCCATTCCTCGTTCTGACTGCTGCTTTGGCATCTCTTACAGCAGGCTATCTGCACGATGTACTGATCGCCTCGATCGCGACCGCTCCGCCCCGCACGATCTCGATATTGCGAAACTTGGACTTGAGCAGCTCGATCAGCTCGTTGTTCCTGCGTTCGGTCAGCTTGCACTCAAGCATCACGCTGTCGCTTCCGATATCGGTTACCTCAACGCTGAACACCTCCGCGATGCGGAATACCTCGTCGATCTGGCTGGAGCTTATGTCTTTGACCTTCGCAAATAAAATCTCCTTCATATGAATCGGCACATTGGTCAAATCAATGACTTTAATGACCTCTACCATGCGGTTTAACTGCTTTTTGATCTGCTCAAACGTTATGTCGTCGCTCATTACGCAGATTGTCATGCGGGAAACGGTCGCATCCTCCGTCGTACCGACTGTCAGGCTTTGCAGATTATAGGATTTTCCTGAAAAAAGCCCTGATACCTTCGCCAGCACGCCCACCTGGTTTTCCACATACAAAGCAATCCATCTGTTTTTCATCTGTTCTCCCTCCCGCCTATTTTAAAATCATTTCACTCATTGGATTGCCGCCTTTTACCATCGGCAGCACCAGCTCGTCGGTCGATATCATAAATTCGATTAACGTCGGCGCGTCCTCGTTGCGCTTTGCCTGTGCAAAAGCATCCGCGATCTGGGATTGTTCGCTGACCCGGATGCCGTATGCCCCGTAGCATTGTGCAAATTTTACAAAATCCGGCTCATACGGCGGGCACGCCTCGTTTGGCCCCTTGCAGGTCGCAGGACAGCCCTTGCGCCGGCGCAGGCAGGTCGCAGCGTAGCGTTTTCCGTAAAACAACTGCTGCATCTGGCGCACCATGCCGAGGTAATAATTGTTTAACAGGCAGATCGTAATCGGTGCTTCCTGCGTGATTGCCGTCGCCATTTCCTGCATATTCATCTGGAATCCGCCGTCTCCGGTAATGCAGACTACATTCTTATACGGCTTTGCGATCTTTGCCCCGATTGCGGCAGGCAGCCCAAAGCCCATCGAGCCAAGCCCTCCTGAGGTAATCAGCTTCCTGCGCCCGCCGACGTCCAGATACTGCGTCGCCCACATCTGATGCTGCCCGACGTCCGTTACGATAATCGCGTCTTTATAGCTTTGATTAATCGCTTCCATAATCATCTGCGGCGTCATCCCGCGGTCTCTTCGCATTTCAAGCGGATTTTCGCTATCCCATTCCCGGATCTGGGCGATCCATTTTTCGGTATCCTGTTCTTCCGCCCACTCGCACAGCTTTTCAAGCGCCAGCTTCGCGTCCGCCACAATCGGCACGTCTACCACGACGTTTCTGGAAATCGCCGCCGTATCGATGTCGATGTGGATAATTTTTGCCTTCGGCGCAAATTCGTTCAGGTCGCCGGTAATCCGGTCGTTAAAGCGCGTCCCGATCGAAAACAGCACGTCGCATTTGCTGACTGCGATATTGCAGGCATATTTGCCATGCATACCGGAATTGCCCAGATAAAGCGGATGGCTTGTCGGGATGGCACCTTTGCCCATCACGGTTGTGACAACCGGAATCTTTGTACGCTCCGCAAATTTTTGGAGCAGCTCGTTTGCACAGCCGATATGAATGCCGCCGCCTGCTAAAATCAGCGGGCGCTTTGCGGATTTCAACAGGCGGTACGCTTTTTTTAGCTGCCCGATATGCACGCTTTCGTTCGGCTTATAGCCGCGGATATGCACTTCGGACGGATACTCGCTGTCCCCTGTCTGCATCTGGATATCTTTTGGAATATCAATCAGCACCGGGCCCGGCTTTCCTGTCCTTGCGATATGGAACGCCATCTTTAAGATCCTGCCCAGGTCGTTTCTGTCACGGACTGTCACGCCGTATTTGGTAACCGAGCTTGTCATGCCGACAATGTCAACCTCCTGAAACGCATCGTTGCCAATCAGTCCCAGCGGCACCTGCCCGGTAATGCACACAAGCGGAATGCTGTCATAATGCGCATCCGCAAGCCCGGTAATAATATTCGTCGCGCCCGGCCCGCTCGTTACCAGGCAGACGCCGACCTTGCCGCTTGCCTTCGCATAGCCCTCCGCTTCAAAAATCAATCCCTGTTCATGCCTTGGCAGGACGACCTGGATATCCTCCTGTTTGTATAATTCATCAAAGATATCCGTAACCATCCCGCCCGGATATCCAAAGATCGTATCCACGCCTTCTTCCCGAAGCGCTTTCACAAATAATTTTCTTCCTGTTATATCCATGATCTCCTCCCGTTTGCTTATTTTATTATGGCTTCCCAGTCCGCTTTATAACCCTGCTTTTTCTTATATTTTCGGAAATAATATATAATGTCAAAATACGTCTGCTCTTCACTCTCGCCCACAAGCTCCCATTCCTCCATCTGGTCCAGGTTCGGAAAATACGCATCCGCACTGTAGGCAAACGCAAGCTTTGTCACATACGCCGTATCGCACACGCCAAGTAGCTGCCTGTAAACGCTCTCTCCGCCGATCACAAATACAGCATCGGAATCATACTGCGCAAGCCTGTCACGCAGCTCCTTTAAGGAATGCAGCACAGCCGCATTCCCCGCCTGATACTGCATATCATGCGTGAGCACCAGGTTGTCCCTGCCATCCAAAAAGCCGTTCGGCAGGCTTTCCTTTGTCTTTCTGCCCATAACGACAGCCTTGCCCATCGTTATTTCGCGAAAATAGCGCATATCGTCCGGTATCCGTACTAAAAGCTGGTTCCTGCTGCCGATCCCCCAGTTTTCATCCGCACAAACAATCAGGTTCATACGTCGTCAATCGCTTTCCCGATGTCATGGCGCATGTATTGATTGTCAAAATGCACCCATTCCACCGCTTCATATGCCTTGCGCCGCGCCTGTTTTAAATCCGCCCCTTTTGCCGTAACGCCAAGCACCCTGCCGCCGTTGGTCACGATCTTGCCGTCCCTGCACGCTGTCCCTGCATGGAAGCAGTAATAATCCGTTTCTTTTTCAAATCGCTCCAGCCCTTCAATCGGATACCCCTTTTCATAAGCGACCGGATACCCGTTGGAAGCAAGCACGACACAGACTGCGGCATTGTCCTCAAATTCGATCTGTATCTGATCCAGCCTGCCTTCCACACATGCCTGCATCACTTCGATCATATCGTTTTTCATACGCGGCAGGACGACCTGTGCCTCCGGGTCGCCAAAGCGCGCATTGTACTCAAGCACCTTCGGCCCGTTTTCCGTCAGCATCAGCCCAAAGAAAATCACGCCGACAAACGGCCTGCCCTCTGCCGCCATCGCATCCACCGTCGCCTGGTAAATATGGTTGCGGCAAAACGTATCCACTTCTTTCGTATAAAACGGGCTTGGCGAAAACGTGCCCATCCCTCCGGTATTTAGCCCCTGGTCGCCGTCCTGCGCACGCTTATGGTCCTGCGCCGAGCTTAAGATGCGAATCGTCTTTCCATCTACAAAGGAAAGCACGGACACCTCACGCCCGGTCATAAACTCTTCTACGACCATCCGGTTTCCTGCCGAGCCGAACTTTTTGTCCTGCATAATAGACTTTACGCCTTCCTTTGCTTCCTCTAACGTCTGACAGATCAGTACGCCCTTGCCGAGCGCCAGCCCGTCCGCTTTTAAGACAACCGGAAGCTTCGCGGTTTCCAGATAGGCAAGCGCCTCCTGCGGGTCGTCAAACGTCTCATATGCGGCAGTCGGGATGCCGTATTTTTTCATCAGGTCTTTGGAAAACGCCTTTGAGCCTTCCAAAATCGCCGCGTTTTTCCTCGGCCCGAACACCTTTAAGCCCTGTTCTTCAAATACGTCCACGATGCCGCCTACTAACGGGTCGTCCATGCCGATAATCGTAAAATCAACCGCCTGCTCCTTGGCAAACGCGGCAAGCTTCTCAAACTCCATCGCCCCAATCGGGACGCATTCAGCCACCTGTCCAATCCCCGCGTTACCAGGCGCACAGTACAGCTTATCCACCTTCGGGCTTTTTGCCGCGCTTACCGCAATCGCATGTTCACGCCCGCCGCTGCCCACAATCAATACTTTCATGCCTTGTTTCTCCTTCCTATGAAGTTATTTCTAATCAGAGGTACGGTCTAAAATACGCACTTTTCCGTCCACAACCGACACTCTGCCGTTTGCAATCAAATCCACCGCCTGCGGCAGAATCTTCCACTCCGCCTCTTCCATCACGCGCCGCTGCAAAACCTCAGGCGTATCATCCGGCA
>CAMUPC010000249.1 GCA_947090545.1 uncultured Eubacterium sp.
GCGAACTAGGTGCCGCGCCCGGACGGTGCCACAGCGCTGCGCAGGATGCTTAGGGATTCTTAACCTTCTGGAACGGACGCAGCCAGGGCGTGCCCATCCCCTCTCCCAGCGTCCTTGTATGTACCCAAAATACAACACTTGACTGCAACAGTTACAATACAGAATCAATTTGACGTAACTTCACTAAGGTGGTAAAATAATTCCAGCAAACAAGCAAGCAAAAGCAATTATCCAAAGAATAATGAGGGAGCCATGCAGCACGCGGATTTGGAAAACAGAGAAAGGAAACATTACATCGACAATTTGCGCAGCCTTGCCATTCTGCTGCTGTTTCCGGTACATACGTGTATGGTTTGGAATGATTTTGGCACTCGTTTTTATATTTGGGAAGCAGAAAATAAATGGCTCAGCACATTGATTGTAATGATCAACCCATGGTTTATGCCGCTGCTTTTTGTGCTGGCGGGCGTCAGCGCGCGTTACGCCAGGGCAAAACGTACGCGCAGGCAGTTTGCGTCAGAGAGAGCAAAAAAGCTGATGGTCCCGTTTTTCGTTGGGATGGTTTTTCTCGTTCCGGTGCAGTCGCTGTATGCAAGAAAATTCTTTTATCATTATCAGGGAAGTATTTTGGAGCATTGGAGCTATTTTTTTACACATGTAACAGATTTTACCGGATATGATGGTGCATTTACGCCGGGGCATTTATGGTTTCTGCTGTTTTTATATTTGATTTCGATGGCAGGCATAGCGGCGGAATCTGTATTTGCAGCGTTTATGGCGGCTGCGGCAAAGCTGCGGAAGATGCCAGCCGCGGCTGTGGTATGGGCAATTCCTTTGGTGATAGGGGTTTTGTATCCGGTGGGCAATCTTGGGGGCTTTAGCCTTGGGAAGGATTTGATTTTGTATTTTGCCGGGTATGTACTGCTTAGCGAGGATCGGGTTTTAGAAAGGCTGGAGGAGAAGCGGGCGTGGATTTTTGGCTTGTCGGCAGCAGGTGTAGGTTTAGCGGCGCTGCTGTATATAAAATGTTCTTACTATGGTGACCTGTGGGTTCATTTGATTGGCTGGATTACGGTATTGGCGTTGCTTTTGCTGGGCAGGAGGTTTTTGGATGTCAGGACAAAGCTGTTGGATTGGCTGCATCTTGCCGCGTATCCGATTTATCTGCTGCATCAGACGATATTGGTGGTGCTTGCGTATTACGTGGTCAGGGGAAGCGCGTGTACCGCGGCAAAAGCGGCGGTGATTGGCAGCGGCAGCTTTTTATTGACGGTAGCTGCTTATCTGGCTCTTAGGTACATCATTTTCATTTCAGGATGGATGGAGCACAAAACGAGAGGTTGACAATGATAGGTATTTATTTCAGCGGCACAGGGAATTCCAGATATATACTGGATGTATTTTTGCGCGCTTATTATAACGGAAAAAAGGGAAGATGCGAATTGTATGCGATTGAGGAGCAAGGGGCAGCGGAGGCAGTCAGGAAAAATCAGGAGATTGTATTCAGCTATCCGGTGCAGTTTAGCAATGTTCCGAAAATAGTACGGGATTTTATTGCGGGGCATCCTGCGTTGTGGAGGCAGAAGAAGATTTTTGTGATAGCTACGATGGGGCTGTTCAGCGGCGACGGCGCGGGTATGCTGGGCAGGATGCTGCGAAAGTACGGGGCTGAGATTACGGGCGGGCTGCATGTCAAAATGCCGGACAGTATTGCGGATGAAAAGATGCTCAAGCGTACAATGGCGCAGAACCAAGAGCTGGTGGCACGCGCGGCAGCAAAGGCGAAAAGGGCGGCAAAGGCGCTGCGTGCCAGGAAGCCGCCGAGGGACGGGCTGGGATGGATGTGCCGTTTTGCAGGGCTGTTCGGACAGAGGCTTTGGTTTAGCCAAAAGGTAAAACACTATTCGGACAGGTTAAAAATAGATACGGCGGCATGTGTGGGCTGCGGAACGTGTACGGCGTTGTGCCCGATGGATAATCTGCGGCTGGTGCAGGGCAAAGCAGAGGCGCGCGGCAGGTGCACCATGTGCTACCGATGTATTCAAAATTGCCCGAAGCAGGCACTGACGCTGTTGGGAAAGCGTGTTGTCCAGCAGGGGACGATTGAACATTATTTGTGAGGGAGATGGGAAAAGATGAGACTGGCATCAGCATTAACAGAGAGGGCAAATTTGCAGGCAAGGCTGTCGGAGATCAGGACACGGCTGGATCTGAATGCAAAGGTACAGGAAGGAGACGAACCGTCGGAGCAGCCGGAGGAATTGCTGGAGGAGCTGGACCGTACGATCAGGCGGCTGGAAGAGCTGATTGCGGGAATTAACCTGACCAACAGCCGGACAGAGCGTGACGGAAAGACGATTACAGAGCTTTTGGCGCACCGGGACTGCCTGAAAAGCAAGACAGAGGTGATGCGGGAGTTTCTCGACTGCGCAAGCGACAAGACGAGCCGCCTGTCGCATTCGGAAATCAAGATCAAAAGTACGGTTCCGGTGGCAGAGATCCGTAAAAAAGCAGATCTTTTGGCAAAGGAGCTGCGGGAAACAGACGAATTGATCCAGGAATTGAACTGGACAACCGAGCTGCTGGAATTTTGATCAAAAGCTGGTAACCTGGCAGGGTGGATGCATCTCCATCGGCAGAGAATATGCCGTACGTATGGGCAGGGGCGTGGACAGCCTCAGGGTTCGACTCCCTATGGTACAATGCAGGTCCTGTATGGAAACATGTGCATCGTTATAGTTAATCGTTACTACCGCCGCGTCAACTGCCAGGTGAGGGTGGGAACGGGGAATCCAGTGAACGGAAAGGAAGTGGGAAAATGCTGGCATTACAGCTAAAATCTGAAAAAATAACATTGGAGCAGTACGAAGCGCTTGCAGAAGATACCAGGGTTGAGATTTTTGACGGGCAGATGTATGATATGGCAAGCCCGTCGCAGGTACACCAGTCGATCCTGCTGGAATTGGCGTCGCTGATACATGACTATGTGAAGCAAAAGGACGGGACATGCAAGGTCTTTCCTGCTCCGTTTGACGTAAAGCTGTCAGATGATCCGCTTGTCCTCGTGCAGCCGGATGTCATGATTATATGCGATGATGACAAGCTGGACGGAAAACGCTGCAACGGCGCGCCGGATTTTGTGATTGAAATTGTATCTGCCGGCAATCCCGGGGACGACTATATCCGCAAATTGTATTATTATCAAAAGTATGGAGTGAGAGAATACTGGATTGTAGATCCGAGGCGAAAAAATGTATTTGTCAATTATTTTGAAGGGAACCTGCTGAACGTTCCCTGTTCGTTTGAATCGGTGTTAAAGGTTCATATTTATGACGATTTGTATATTAATTTTGCAGAGATCTCCGAAACGCTGCGTCTGTAAACCAAGGCTTAAGAGCAGGTAAAAATCCGTGTATTCTTACATGAAAAATCCGACTTTCCCGTAAGGGCTGTAGAAAAAACAATTTACAGCCTTTTTTTGTGCTGATTTTATAGGTATATACAAAGGCGCAGATATGATAAAATAAGGAAAACAAACCAGATTCACATATTTTGAGGAATTGTATGAAAAAGAGAATGACAAGCATACTGTTGTGTGCAGTGCTGGCGACGGGCGGCATCCTTAGCGGGTGTGGCTTTCGCGGGAAAAACGGTTTGGGCAGCGGCAGGGACAAGTACCAGGAGTTTTTGACGGTAGATGTATTTGACTCAGTGGCAAATTATCAGGGTATCCAATCGGGCTGGTTTGCAAAGATCGTAAAAGACAAATTTCATATGGAGCTGAATATGATTGCGCCAAATGTGGCAGGCGGCGAAGCGTTATTTCAGACACGCTCCGCAGCGGGCAGCCTGGGCGATTTGATTATTACCGGTGCGGAAGGCGGGCGGCTGGAAAATATGGTAAAGGCGGGGCTGTTAATGGATATGACGAAGCTACTGCAAGATAAGGACGTGCTGAAAAATTATGGGACAGCGATCCAAAAGGCAAATGCCGATGCAGGGCAGGAAGGGATCTATGTGCTTCCAAGTGAAATATCCAACCAGTCGCCAATGGTGCCGACAGAAGGCACAGACCCGCTCGTTGCGCCGTATGTCCGCTGGGATGCTTACCGGGCTGTCGGATATCCCAAAATCCGTACCCTGGAGGACTGGATACCAGTAATGAAGCAGCTACAGGAGAAAATACCCAAAAGCGACAGCGGAAAAAAGACGTATGCAATTTCGCTGTTTAAAGATTGGGACAGCAATATGATGGTGTGCGCTAAAAATTATGCCTCCTTTTATGGGTACAATGAGCTTGGTTTTGTATTAAGCAAGGCAGACGGGAGTGATTTTCAGGATATCTTGGATGAGGACGGGCAGTATTTGCGGGCACTGCATTTTTTATTTAAGGCAAATCAGGAAGGGCTGGTCGATCCTGAGTCGGTATCGCAAAATTATGACATGCTGTCTGATAAGTACCGGGACGGGCAGATTTTAACTTCGATCTGGTCGTGGCAGGGAAGGGACCTGTATAACGGTGAAATCGACGCGGCAGAGGGCAGGACGCATAAGGAACTGGGCAAAGGCTTTTATCCGGCTCTGATTGAAGATTCGCAGTGCTATTCTAACGGCTGCTATTCACAGGGGAATGCGAAGCTGGTCATTGCGGTTGGAAGCAGTGCCAAAGACCCGCAGCGGATGGCAGATTTTATCGACTGGCTGTATTCTCCAGAGGGAATGGAGATGGCAGGACAGTCCGCAGGCACAGGCGGACCCCGGGGGCTTACATGGGAAATGAAGGACGGCGTACCAGTATATACACAGTTCGGGACACAGGCGCTGCCAAGCAATGATATCCCAGTTCCAAAAGAATGGAACGGGGAATCATCAGCATCCTGGAGAGATGGTGTTTCGGCGCTGAATTTTAAGGCGCTTTCGCCCGTTGATATTGACCCAACGACAAAAGAGCCGTATATGACGGCTATGTGGTCCTCGGTTTTGGAAAAGAACAATGCGCCGATCGATCTGGACTGGCAGGATTATGCAGACGGAGCGAAAACAACCATAGAATTTTTAACATCCAAAGGAGCGCTTGCGGTTGCACCAGGCACTTCTTATATGGCGCCGCAGGAAGCTACGGATATCGCAGTACTGCGAAACAAATGCCAGTCGGTCATTGTCAGCCAGTCCTGGAACATGGTTTTTGCAAAAGACGAGGAAGAGTTTGACAGGCTGCTACAGGATATGAAGGAGACGGTAAATGGGCTTGGATATGCGAAGGTGCTTGCGGTGGACATGCAGAACGCAAAGGAAGAAGCGGCGTTCCGAAAGCAGGAATATGAACAGTATTTACAAGCAAATCAGGAGAGCAAATGAAAAACGGACGATACGCCAGCGGCAGAAATCAGGAAGCAGGATTTCTGCCGCCTGTTCTATCACACGTATTAGGAAAGGAAGGGGTAACTAATGAATGCAGGAAAGTTAAATCCAATCGTAGAATCGGTCAATACACTGTTTAATTATGCCATACTGAATCTGGTATTTTTGTTCACATGTCTCCCGGTGATAACGATCGGAACGTCTATTTCGTCATTATATTACGTCGTGCTCAAGGAAGCAAACGGGCAGTCAGGGTATCTGGTACGCCCGTATCTGAGAGAGCTGAAGCGCAATTTTAAAAATGGAACGGCGGCATTTTTGATTCTGTTTGGCACAGGGGCAGTGCTGGTATTTAACCTGTTGTTCTGGCCGGTGCAGGGGAATGCGTTTTCCTCAGCGATAACGGGGGTTCTTGTGGTGCTTGCGGCAGTCTGGCTTGCTGTTTCGCATTATACGTTTCCACTGATTGGGAGATTTGTGAATACGCCGCTGCGGTCGATAAAAAATGCATGGGGGCTGGCGCTTGCAAATTGGAGGCAGACGCTGGTGATGCTGCTGATGGATGTTGGGATTGTGGGGTTTTATCTGTTTTTTCCGTTAAAGATGGTGCTGCTGTTTGTGCCGTTGGCGGGATTTGTGCTGCCTGTTTGCTGGCGGTCGAAGGTGCTGGTGAAGGTGTTTGCGCCTTATGAAGTGGAGGCGGCTGAATAAAAGTGGGGGAGGGACGCTGGGAGAGGGGATTGGCACGCCCTGGCTGCGCCCGTTCCAGAAGGTTAAGAAGCCCTAAGCATCCTGCGGTTACGTTGAGGCACCGT
>CAMUPC010000250.1 GCA_947090545.1 uncultured Eubacterium sp.
AATATTCTGGAACGGACACCAGCCGGGCGCGCCAATCCCCTTTCCCAGCGTCCCCCCTCCTACATATGCATATGCATCTCCTTCACATCCCTCAATTTCTTAAGATACCAAGCACAAACAATCAAAAAACACCCCATACACACAAGATCCACATACGCCACCCGGATCACATAGCTGTTCAGCACATCCACCACCCCATAAAGGCAGATCATCACCCCAAACAAAACCGTCGGCTGGTACATCTTTTCACAAAACACCTCCTTATTTCGGATCTTGAACTGCTCTTCCCCTGGAATCAGTATCGACGACGGGATTCCTGTTTTTTTCATACGCAGCGCACTCAGTATCGCATTGACGCCCAGGATACAAATAATAATATCGAACACAAGTACGACGATTTCTGATGACATGTCTCATTTCCTTCCTGAATTTTAAAAAAAATGTTATTTTTTCTGTTTCTTTTTGTTATTATAGACGCTTCTTTCACACTTCGCAACAAATTTAGCGGCTTTTTTATGAATTCTTCCAAATTTTCCATTGCATAATTTGTATTTATCTTGTAAAATTTAATTATAAGGTTGAAAAAGGAGTGTATCATTATGTTATTATCTGAATCGAAAATTTTAATCGGGGATGATTCAATTCTGGCGCGGAAACAATTAAAGGATATATTATCTGAGCTTGGTGCAACTCATTATATAGAAGCTGCAAACGGACAAGAAGCCATCGATAAATATAATGAAGAGCCGGCAGATATTGTATTCCTGGATATTGTAATGCCTGTGAAGGACGGGGTAACCGCGACAAGGGAGATTGTGGCGCAGCATCCGTCCGCAGTGATTATCATTGCTTCGTCCATCGGCACGAAGGAGCAGCTTAAAAATGCGATTGAAGCCGGGGCAAGAGACTTTATCCAAAAGCCTTTCTCAGCACATAATATTCAACGGATCGTTGAAGCACGTTTTGATCACTAAAAAGGGAGACAATCTATGTATACACAATTTTTTGGTAATTTTCTTTTAACACGCAATATTGTAACACCAGAGCAGCTCATCGCAGCCATTGACAAAGAAGGCACCAGCCATATCAAGCTGGGCACGCTTGCTATGTATCACAACCTAATGACGGCAAACGAGATCGATGATGTCGTTGTCGCACAGACGCACGAGGACAAACAGTTCGGCGAGCTTGCCATTGAGCGCAAATACCTGACCGAGGACCAGGTCAATCACCTCTTATCAGAGCAGAGCCCGGAATACCTGCTGCTTGGACAGGTTTTGATTGAACAGGGCATTATTTCCAACGCGGATTTGGAAGACCTGATTATTGATTATGAATCAGAGCATGAGATCTACGACCTGGACATCCAGGTAGACCAAAAGGAGCAGGTCACAAGGCTGATCCGCCATTACTTTAAGATTCAGGATATGCAAAACAGCGACCTGTACGAATCGTACCTGACACTGCTTTTTAATAACCTGATCCGTTTTATCGGAGCAGACTTTACCCCGATGACGCCAATCCGCTGCGAAGAATTTGCAACTCAGTTCGGCATCTCGCAGCATATCGATGGAAAATACAATATTGTGACAGGGCTCGATATGAGCTGTGATATGGCGATTGAATTTGCTTCCCGCTACGCAATGGATACGTTTACAGAATTTGACGAATACGTACAGGCTTCCTTAGAAGACTTTTTAAACCTGCACAACGGGCTGTTTACAGTAAATATGTCGAATAACTATGCGGTAGAATTGCAGCTTGCCCCGCCGCAGATCTTAGACGAAGCGCTTGTTGACCTGTCACCGGACGCAGTTTCTTATCTGTTTCCAGTATTGTATCCGTTTGGAACCATTTATTTCCTGCTTTCATTTTAACAGGGAGCTTTCATGTATTCTTATCGAGCAGACAATTTTCTTTTTACATAAAAAAATTCCTGATAAACGGATTATCAGGAATTTTTTTATCACGATTTGTAATCCAAACAGACAATTGGTATGAGGAAAACATATGGATAACTTAAAACTAACCTATAAAAATGATTTTATCACCATTTTGCAAATGATAGCAGATGCCCGCCAGAAAGCTTCTTATCAGGTGAACTCCACAATGATTGACCTTTATTGGGAAATTGGAAAATTTGTTTCTCATAAGGCTATGCAGGATGGCTGGGGACATGCTACTGTTAAGGAGCTCTCTAAATTCATTTTATCACAGGAACCAGGAATCAGAGGCTATTCTCCACAAAACATCTGGCGTATGAAGCAGTTTTTTGAAACCTATTGCGATAAACCCGAACTGGAAGCTTTGCTCCGTGAAAATACATGGTCAAATAATTTGCAAATCATGTCAAAAACAAAATCTGAGGCAGAGCGATTATTCTATTTAAAACTGGCATCCCACGAAAAATATAAAGCAAAGGAACTGGAACGGCAGATTGACAGCGGATATTACGAGCGTTTGATGCTTTCCGGCGGCAAAGCTCCTTCTGCCATATCCAAAGGCACTCCCACAAACATCATCAGAGATATGTATATGCTGGAGTTTTTAGACCTGCCAGAACCTTATAAAGAATACGATTTAAAAAAGCCATTTTAAAGAACATGAAAAAATTTCTACTCGAATTTGGCAGAGATTTTATTTTTATGGGAGAGGAATACCATCTTCAAGTAGGAAAGAATGACTATTATACTGACCTGATTTTTTTTCATAGGGAATTACAATGCCTTGTTGCGATCGAGTTAAAAATTGATGATTTCAAACCGGAATACCTTGGAAAAATGCAGTTTTATCTTGAAGCATTGGATAGAGATGTAAAAAAGCCACACGAAAATCCAAGCGTTGGTATTATCCTATGCAAAAGTAAAGATGAGGATGTTGTTGAATATGCTTTGAGCCGAAACATGAGTCCAACTATGATTTCCGAGTACCGTACCAAACTCATCAGCAAGGAAATCTTACAAAAGAAGCTCGAAGAATTAACGGAAATGGTGGAGCACCAGAAAAACTCTCAATAACATTGAGAGTTTTTCTGTATACTGCCTCTGCAACTTTACCACTATTTATTTACATGCCCAAAAAGCTCTTTACTACCTCCGGCATCTGCCCTACCTCACATTCGGTCTGGTGGAGCACCTTTGCCGAGCGGATCTCCTCAATCGCCTGCGGAACTGCCACCTTCGCAATCCTGCTCAGCTCATCCGCCAGCTCGAAATCTCCCTTCGCGTCATACGACGGGTCGATCGCGTTCATGACGCTTCTCGTAAATTTAAACGGGCTTGCCGTCGATGCGATCACCGTCTTTGTCTCATCCTTTGTCTGCTCGCGGTATTTGCGGTAAACACTGGCTGCTACGGCTGTATGCGTATCCAGCACATACCCGGTCTTTTCATACAGCCCTTTGATCGTCTCCGCCGTCTCCTGCTCGCTTGCATAATTACCGTAAAAATCGCTAAGCCTTTCCTTCATATCCCCTGTAATTTCATAAACGCCGTTTTCTGAAAGGCGCTTCATAAAAGCAGCGTTCTTTTGGGCGTCATTTCCGGTAATCCGGTAAATCAGGCGCTCCAGATTACTAGAGATCAAAATATCCATCGATGGAGAGGACGTCAGCATAAATTCTCTGTTTTTATCATAGGCACCGGTCTTAAAAAAGTCATAGAGCACTTTATTTTCATTGGATGCACAGATCAGCTTTGCAATCGGAAGCCCCATATTTTTTGCATAATAAGCGGCAAGAATATTTCCAAAATTGCCGGTTGGAACCGTCACATTGATGCTTTCTCCGTCTTGGATCTCTCCTTTTGCAAGTAATCCTGCATAAGCATACACATAATAGACGATCTGCGGTACTAATCGCCCAATGTTAATCGAATTTGCAGAAGAAAACTGATAGCCATGCCCTGCAAGCTCTTGTTCCAGCTCTTTATCCGCAAACATCTGCTTAACGCCTGTCTGTGCCTGGTCGAAATTGCCGTGAATGCCTACGACATGCGTATTATCCCCTTTTTGCGTTACCATCTGCTTTTCCTGAATCGGGCTGACGCCATGTTTCGGATAAAATACAATGATCTTCGTACCCGGCACGTCCGCAAATCCAGCCAGCGCTGCCTTTCCCGTATCCCCGGAAGTCGCTGTTAAGATCACGATCTCGTTTTTGACATGGTTTTTCTTTGCCGAAGTAGTCAAAAGATGCGGCAGGATCGAAAGCGCCATATCCTTAAACGCGATCGTCGCCCCATGAAACAGCTCCAGGTAATACGCACCGTCCGCACTGACAAGGGGCGCGATCTTTGGCGTATCAAATTTCGCATCATAAGCGGCACGGATGCAGCCTTGTAACTCTTCTTTTGTAAAATCTGTAAAAAACAGCTTCATCACAGCATACGCCGTCTCCTGATAAGACATTCCGGCAAGCTCCCGCAGGCTTACATCAAGCGCCGGAATCCGTTCCGGCACAAATAAGCCGCCGTCGTCTGACAAGCCCTTTAATATCGCCTGTGAAGCAGTTACCTTTACATTTGCATCCCTCGTACTTGCATACATTAAATCCATGATTTTATCCTCTTTCATTTTATTATAAATTTTGTTTTCCGTTGTTTTTACAAATCGAGCTTATATCCGCAGGACGGGCAGTAATCTGGCCTTTTGCCGCGTGTATACAGGCTTTTTTTGCAGCATGGGCATTTATAAAAGAAAAGCGCCTGGGCGATGCTGCAAAGCATAAAGGATATGCCAAGAAAAGCTGCTGTGTTTGCAAGCGGTTCGGCGATTCCATATGACGCAAGGTTAAGCCCGGCAAAGACTAGGGCTGCGCCGCTCCAGATGCCGAGGATTAGAAGGCGGTAGCTTTTTTTATAGTCCATTGCTGTTTCCCCCTTTCTTGCTGCTCTTTTTGTTTATACTCTATTATTATAAGCGAATTTTAGATTTTGACAAGTATGAATATTCAGATTGTGGAAAAATGGCTGGCTGTAAATGGCAGGCAATCCCCTTTCCAAACGTCCCTTACATTCCCTTTTTGACAACGAACAGCATCCATATTATAATAAAAACAAATCACACCCATTCACCCATGCAATACACTCGTACTCCATCCCAACAGGATTTGGCGTACCAGTTTACATAAGGAGATTTTATGTTAACAGGCGTTTTTATAGCGAAAAAAAAAGACGGCAGCACATACTACAGATCCAACATTACATACAAAAGCAAGCACATCAGCCTTGGCAGCTTTCCCTGTGAGCTGGACGCGCACCATGCCTATCTGGAAGCCGACCGTCTGCTCAAAGACGAAAGCATCTCGATCAGTAAGATCCTGTTTTCCGATTATCTGCTCGGGCATGAAAAAATTGTTTCGCTGCTAAACTTCCGCGACCATAACATCTATATCAAGAACCCCATCTATATGTACCGGACGTATTTTCACTATTATCTGACGCCAGAGGAGGTCTATAAATTCGATATTGACGACCTGTTTTATTTCTCCAGCCACAAGCTGCTAAAGCGCGGCGGGCGCCTGTACGTCAATGACTATGGGATGCAGGTCACAGTCCTCTCCCGCTACGGCATCCGCAATTTTGCCGTTGCCGGAAAAGATTACCAGTTTGCAAATCAGGACCCTTATGACCTGCGCTATGAAAACATTATTAATATTAATCCTTTTCATGGCGTGCGCAGAATTAATCAGAATGGAACTGTCGCTTATGAAACTTATATCCATATCCGCGGCGACTACCAGATCGGGATTTATGATACACTGCATCAAGCGGCAATTGCTTATAACAAGGCGGCTGACCTTGCACACCAGCATGGGATTGAGAAAAATTTTCCGACGAATTTTATTACGGAGCTGTCTGCACGGGAATATGCGCAGGCTTATATTGATGTGGCAGTGTCGGAAAAATATAGGAAATATTTGAGGCGGATTGGAAAAAATGCTGGAATAATGATTAAAAAGGAAATGTATAAAATGTAATAATCAGTAGAAAAACTTTATCCTGGCTTGGATCAGGTTAGATGGAGCTTTTTTTGTTCTGTGTTGTACTTTTTTTGCGGAAGGGACGCTGGAGGAAGGGGAGCGGGGCTGGATTCCTGTTCCGATTCCAAAATGTAAGGAGCCCTAAGCATCCTGCGTTTACGCTGT
>CAMUPC010000251.1 GCA_947090545.1 uncultured Eubacterium sp.
TCCCGCAGGATGCTTAGGGCTTCTTAACCTTCTGGAACGGACGCAGCCAGGGCGTCCCCATCCCCTCTCCCAGCGTCCCTCCCGCCCCGCCCCACAACCTCAAAACAAATACCAAAAAAAGAAAGGCCTATCACCATGAACCATTACACAAAACAGGACATCCTGCAACTAGCAGAAGAAGAGGACATCGAATTTATCAGGCTCCAGTTTACAGACGTATTCGGAACACTCAAAAACATCGCAATAACAAAATCCCAGCTCCCCAAAGCACTCGAAAACGAATGCATGTTTGACGGCTCTTCAATCAAAGGCTTTGCAAAAGCAGAACAGTCAGATTTGTACCTGCATCCCGACCTGGATACGTTCGCAGTATTTCCATGGCGCCCCCAGCAGGGAAAAGTAGCAAGGATTATCTGCGATATTTACAATGCAGACGGCACGCCATTTGAAGGAGACCCGCGCTACATCCTGCGCCGGGCTGAGGCAGAAGCCGAAGAAATGGGGTATACGTTTGAAGTCGGGCCCGAATGCGAATTCTTTTTATTCCAGTATGACGACAACGGGCATCCAACGACCAGGACTGATGAAAAGGGCGGCTTTTTCGACCTGGGGCCTATGGACGCCGGGGAAAATGCCAGGCGGGATATGGTGCTGACGCTCGAAGAGATGGGGTATGCCGTAGACGCTTCCCACCATGAGGGCGCGCCCGGGCAGCATGAGATTGACCTGAAATATGACAGGGCGCTTTGGACAGCAGACCACATTATGACGTTTAAGCTTGCCGTAAAGACGATTGCCAAGCGCCACGGGATGTTTGCCAGCTTTATGCCAAAGCCGAAGGCTGGGGAGCATGGCTCGGGAATGCACCTGAACCTGTCTTTGTCAGCGCGGGACGGCAGAAATATTTTTTCGGATGCGTCGGATGCGTGCGGCTTAAGCAGGGAAGCTTATTATTTTATCGGCGGGCTGCTTGCGCATATCGGGGGCATGACGGCGATTGGCAATCCGCTTGTAAACTCTTATAAACGGCTGGTGCCTGGGTATGAGGCGCCGAATTTTATCGCGTGGTCTTTCAGCAACCGGACGTCTTTGATCCGTATTCCGGCGACGAGGGGAAACGGGACAAGGGTCGAGCTGCGCAGTGCGGACGCGGCGGCGAACCCGTACCTGATGCTGGCGCTGTGCCTTCGCGCAGGGCTTGATGGGATACGGCAAAAGACGATGCCGCCTGCTGCCGTAAATGGCAACGTATATGACTTAAGCGCCGGGGAGCTTGTAAAAACCGGCGTCGGGCTGCTGCCTGGCGACCTGATGGAAGCGGTGCGCGCGATGGAGCAGGATGCGTTTGTAACAGATACGCTGGGGCAGCATATCAGCAGGGAATATACAAAGGCAAAGAAACAGGAGTGGAGCCAGTACCGGACGGCAGTGACGGACTGGGAAATCCAGGAATACTTATATCAGATATAGACGGCGGCAAATATGAATATAATAGTAGTGTTTCCGAAGATAGAAAATGCAAAAAGCGTGCGCAGCATCCTCCAGCGCAGCGGCTATACGGTCGATGCGGCATGTACAAGCGGCGCACAGGCGCTGCGGGCGGCAAGCGGGATGGACGGCGGCATTGTGATCTGTACGTACAGGCTGCCAGACATGCTCTACAGTGAATTGTACGAATATCTGGCGCCGCGCTATGAGATGCTGTTAATCGGTTGCGGGGCGCAGATAGAAGAGTGCGTAACAATGGGGATCGTCGGGCTTGGCACGCCGTTAAAGGTACATGAGCTGTTGCAGACTGTTGCGATGATGACGCAGGTGCTGGCACGCAAAAAGAAACAGCGCAGGCAGGCGCCCAGGCACCGTTCGCAGGAAGAGCAGCGCATGGTTGAGCAGGCAAAAGGGCTGTTGATGGAGCGCAACCATTTTTCAGAGGATGCGGCGCACCGTTATCTGCAAAAGCGGAGCATGGAAAACGGCACCAGTATGACGGAAACGGCACAGATGATTTTAAGCATGATGGGAGAAAACAGATGAAGTTTACAAAGATGCATGGACTTGGCAATGATTATATTTATGTGGACTGTTTTCAGGAAACAGTGGCAGACCCTGAGAAAGCCGCGGTTTTTTTAAGCGACAGGCACTTTGGCGTCGGCTCGGACGGGCTGGTGCTGATTAAGCCGTCCAAACAGGCAGATTTTGAGATGGCGATGTACAACGCGGACGGCTCCAGAGGTGAAATGTGCGGAAACGCGATCCGGTGTGTTGCAAAATATGTGTACGACCACAAAATGACCGATAAGACAAGCATCAGCATCGAAACGCTCGCAGGCATCAAATACGCGAGCCTGCATATCAGCGGCGGCGTGGTGGAGTCGGTGCGCGTCAATATGGGAAAACCCGAGCTGCTGCCGCAAAAGATCCCGGTTGTGTATGATATGGACGGACAGCAGGCGCTTTCGCAGATCGTAGACTGCCCGATTACGGTGGCAGGCACGGCGTACCGGATGACATGCGTTTCGATGGGCAATCCGCACTGCGTTGTCTATGTCGATGATGTAGACGGCATGGACCTTGCAGGAATCGGCGCACAGTTTGAGCGCCACGCCTGTTTTCCGAACCGGGTCAATACAGAATTTGTCAAGGTCATTGACAAAGATACGGTACAGATGCGCGTATGGGAAAGAGGCTCCGGGGAAACGCTTGCCTGCGGCACAGGCGCGTGCGCGGTTACGGTTGCAAGCATTTTAAATGGCTGGACAAACCGTACGGTTACGGTAA
The DNA here is from genome assembly GCA_947090545.1 of uncultured Eubacterium sp. Classification (GTDB taxonomy): domain Bacteria; phylum Bacillota; class Clostridia; order Lachnospirales; family Lachnospiraceae; genus Eubacterium_J. Next base: position 2,779 of record CAMUPC010000251.1, read on the forward strand.
AGCTGCTTGGCGGAGACCTTTTGGTTGAATGGGACGAGCAGACAGGCATTGTCTATATGACGGGGCGCGCAGAGCATGTATTTGACGGCGAGATCGTATGGTAAGCGTACAAAAATGACAAGCAGGAGGACGAGAGAGATGGTTCAAGTAAACGACAATTATCAAAAGCTGCCTGGCAGCTATTTGTTCAGCACCATTGCAAAAAAAGTAGCTGCATTTGCCGAAGCAAACCCGGATAAAGAGGTAATCCGCCTTGGGATCGGGGATGTGACGCAGCCGCTTGTGCCGGCAGTCGTGGCGGCGATGCATCGGGCAGTCGACGAGATGGCGGATGCGGCTACGTTTCACGGCTATGCGCCGGATCTTGGATATGAATTTTTGCGCAGCGTGATTGCAAAGCAGGATTATCAGGACAGGGGATGCGATATACAAAAAGACGAAATCTTTGTATCCGATGGGGCAAAGTCGGATTCCGGCAATATCCAGGAGATTTTTTCCAATGATTTAAAGATCGCGGTTACCGACCCGGTATACCCGGTTTATGTGGATTCCAACGTGATGGCGGGCAGGTGCGGGGAATACAGCGCCAAAGAGCAGACATGGAGCAACGTGATTTATATGCCTTGCACGAGGGAAAACGGGTTTGTACCAGAGCTTCCAAAGGAAACGCCTGGCATCATTTACCTCTGCTTTCCGAACAACCCGACCGGGACGACGATTACAAAGGCGCAGCTACAGGAATGGGTAGACTATGCCAATCGGACAGGGGCTGTCATTATTTATGATGCCGCCTATGAAGCGTATATTACGGAACCGGATGTGGCGCACTCGATTTATGAATGTGCGGGCGCGGATACGTGTGCCATTGAGATTCGCAGCTTTTCCAAAAACGCGGGCTTTACCGGCGTGCGGCTGGGCTTTACGGTTGTCCCAAAGGCGTTGGTTCGCGGCGGTGTTTCTCTGCACGCAATGTGGGCAAGGCGCCACGGGACAAAATACAACGGGGCGCCGTATATCATCCAGCGTGCCGGGGAAGCTGTCTATTCCAAAGAGGGCAGGGCGCAGCTAAAAGAACAGGTTGCTTTTTATATGAAAAACGCGGCTGTCATTAAAGAAGGGCTGTCTGCGGCAGGCTATGAGGTATACGGTGGCGTCAATGCGCCTTATATCTGGTTAAAGACGCCGGGCAATATGAGCTCCTGGGAGTTTTTTGACGATTTGCTGGCACGTGCGAATGTGGTCGGGACGCCGGGCAGCGGGTTTGGGCCGTCCGGGGAAGGGTATTTTAGGCTGACAGCGTTTGGAAGCTATGAAAATACAAAGGCGGCGCTTGCGCGGATTCAGGCGCTGTAGGGAACAGTGGATCAAATGGAATCTACTGGCGGTACAGTATATATGGAGGTAAGCATATGCAGCTTATAGATATCATCCATCCGGTCAAGCCGCCTTGCCTGCGGTGCCCCTATAAGCTGGGGCTGGTGCAGATGGTCGTCTGCCCCTGCCCGCAGTGCAAAAGCAACGGCTACCGGATGTATGCGCAGCTTCAGAATCAAAAACGAAGCCAAGGGAAGGATTGACCGTATTATTTCAGCTCTACGGTAATACTGCCCAGCAGCTCCCATGCAGCGTCGCGTTCCCGCCTTTGCTCCGGCGTGAGGTTGTGGTAAGCGCACAGCATCGGGTGCTGCCTTGCGCCGTCGTCCCGTACGGGCCCGTAGCTCCAGTTGTAAAAGGTGTAAAAGCGCAGCCAGCGCAGATGGTCAATTCTGCGGTACATCTCCTGTACCGCCTTGTCTTTTTTTGTCTCACAGTATTCCTGGTATGCTTTTTCTACAATGCCGGGTGTAAATGTCGTAATCGTTTCATCCTTTAAAAGAATCCGAATTTTCATCAGCAGGTGGTCTGCGGCGGAGATCTTGGACTCTCTGTGAAAATCGTCCAGGTTTTCCCAGCTTAGGGTAGGATAGGAAACAGATTTGCGGAAGATCTCATTGATCGTGACTGCGGCATGGTTGAGCGAGGTGCGCATAATCTGGCTCGGCGTATAGATCTCCTCATTTGTCCCAAAATAGGAAACGCCGGGCGCCTGCCTGTTGCTGTGCAGATGGATCTGCCCGTGCAGCTTGTAATAGCGGTGCAGCCGCCAGAAAATGCTCCATCCTTCCGGCTCGTCGTCCGGGCAGATAATAATACGGTCTGCGAGCTTTAGCACCTCGTGCTGTGCTTCCCAGCATTCCGTATAAAAAATCAGTGAATCAGACTCCCTGGACACCGTTCCAATAGAAAACACCTCGTGCAGATGCCGGTGCATCGCAAGAAACCCGGAGGCATCTCCAAAAATATGGTACGCTACATGCTGATCGACCGAGATAATATTTGTCAAAATCGCACGTTCGAGAATGCTCTGCCCATAATTGCCAAATCCGATCAGGACAATCGTATGTTCTTCGCTGCAAAGGGGCTTGGAACGCCAGTACTGCCTGGCGCAGCAGTCATAGCTGTGGAAAAACCGGATATTCCCTGCAAGGTGGTCCTGCCCGTTCGTCGTCCTGGCGTAGACCTCTACCGGAAGCAGGTGCAGGTCAATGGCACGGCTGTTGACGCCGATGTCATTTTCCTTCATCAGAAAAATCTTGCATTTGGCCCCGGTATTTTTCTTGCGCGCGACGATCCTTGCCGGGGAAACGTTGATAAACAGGCATGGATAGTCTGGAAACTCCATTTGGGCGTCTTTTTTTTCGCCAAAAATAATGACGGTATCCGGGTCCTCTTTATAAATATTTGCAGCCAGTATATGCGCTTCTGTACCGTAATCCGCGAAATAATACCAGTTTTTATTCCGCTGAAAGCCGAGCAGGAAAAGAGGCAGCCCCTCGCTTGTGATAAAAGAGACTACAGCGCCAAACAGAGTCATCATAATGCCGGCGGACAGTAAGAGGAAAATAACGCCGACGGCATGTCCTAAGGGCGTGACGGGGGTCAGGTCGCCGTATCCGACTGTTGTAAATGTAACGAGGGAATACCAGAAGGCGTCGCCAAAGGAACGGATTGTTGCTCTGCTGTCTGTATATTCAGACAGGCTTAAGAGTGCTAAAAGCCCGATATAAATAAACAGCAGGAGTATGGTTATGTAGAGATAGATTTTCTTTCTTCTTTTCATGAAGGGGTGCCTCCTTTTTTTGGTTTTCTGCTGTTTTTTGATCTTTTAAAAGTATAATAAGTTCTGGTAGGAAAGTCAATACTTGGAGGATTGCTGGGGAAGGAACGGTTTTGGTTGTGGGGTGTTGTTTTGTGCAGATGAGGACGCTGGGAGAGGGGATTGGCACGCCCTGGCTGCGTCCGTTCCAGAAGGTTAA
>CAMUPC010000252.1 GCA_947090545.1 uncultured Eubacterium sp.
GCTGGCTGTAAGCCAGGGCGAACTAGGTGCCGCGCCCGGACGGTGCCTCAGCGTTACGCAGGATGCTTAGGGATTCTTAACCTTCTGGAACGGCCGCAGCCAGGGCGTGCCAATCCCCTCTCCCGGCGTCCTATTTTCACAATCCCCCCCCCAGAAAAATCACAGAAAGAGCAGAAAAAAATGACAATTACACAAATCACCCCCTTAGAACACAGCAAAAGCAAAGTACAAATCTCTTTTGACAGCGCCCAGGATTTGATCTTATATCAAGCAGAACTGCGCAGCCTGGGCTTAAAAGAGCAGATGCCCGTCAGTGAACAACTCTATAATAAAATATACTATGAAATTGTCGGAAAGCGCGCCATAAAGCGTGCCATGCATTTGCTGGAAAAGATGGACCGTACCGAAGAGCAGCTCCGCAAAAAACTGGAAGAGAGCAGATATCCGCAGGAGCTTGTGGACCGAGCCGTTGCATACGTAAAATCATATCGTTACATCGATGATGAGCGTTATGCCTGCAATTTTGTGCGTCTCAACCAGGATAAAAAGAGTGCCGCGCGCATGAAGCTGGATCTGCTGGCAAAAGGGATTGCGCCGGAAGTGGCAGAGCGCGCGTTAGAGTCAGAAAATGAGACGCCCCCGGAGACGCTGATTCAAAGGCTGCTGGAAAAAAAGAAGTTTGACCCGGATACGGCAGAGACGAAGGAAACGGCGAAGATGTACCAGTTTTTGCTGCGCAGGGGATTTCGGGGAAGTGAAATTATGCATGTGTTAAAGCATGACGGCTCTGGCTGGTAGGCAAAAGCGTGTATTTGAAATGGAGTTGGTGCCTATGGTACCTATGGTGCTGTGCTCAGAGGCGCCAATCCTCTTTCTGGCGTTTGTATATTCAAAAAATACAATGCCTGGTCAAAATCAGATTCTTTGTTCAAGCGTTTCTTCTCTGGAAATTTGGAATTTACTTGACATAACGTGGCGGAAAGTATAAAATCTAATTGTTGTTATTTATGACTTGAACGATAATTTGCGGCTGGCAAGTGGGCAGGTACGAAGTGCCGCAATTGAGTGATGTTATATGTACAATGAAAATTAAATAAGGAGGTGTTCCTGTGCCACCAATACCAATCATCATTGTTGTATTATTGACAGTTGTGATTTCGGTGCCGGTTACTTTCTTTGTCGCTTCTGCTTACCAGAAAAAAGTCGTCGAGGCTAAGATCGGTTCAGCAGATGAGAAAGCAAGGGCAATTATTGATGAAGCGGTAAAGACGGCTGAGACGAAGAAACGGGAATCTTTGTTGGAAGTGAAGGAAGAATCCATTCGGACAAAGAACGAACTGGACCGTGAGATCAAAGAGCGTCGGGCAGAGATTCAGCGTAATGAGCGTCGGATTGAGCAGAAGGAATCAAATCTGGACAAAAAACTGGATGCGATTGAGAAGCGTGAAGCCGGATTTGCAGCAAAAGAAGAAGAGATTAACAGGCAGAAGGAAGAAGTCGCAAAGCTGAATGAGGAACGATTACAGGAACTGGAAAGAATCTCCGGGTTAACCTCCGAACAGGCAAAAGAATATCTTTTAAAAACCGTAGAAGATGATGTAAAGCTTGATACTGCAAAAATGATTAAAGAAATGGAAACAAGGGCGAAGGAAGAAGCAGGAAAGAAAGCAAGGGATTATGTTGTGACTGCCATTCAGAAATGTGCGGCAGACCATGTTGCTGAGACTTCGATTTCCGTTGTCCAGCTTCCGAATGACGAGATGAAAGGACGCATTATCGGACGTGAAGGCAGGAATATCCGCACGTTGGAAACGCTGACCGGGATCGACTTGATTATTGATGATACGCCGGAAGCAGTAATCCTTTCAGGATTTGATCCGATCCGAAGAGAAGTTGCGCGAATTGCACTGGAAAAATTGATTATCGATGGCCGTATCCACCCGGCTAGAATCGAAGAGATGGTGGAGAAGGCGCAAAAAGAAGTGGAGAACATGATTCGGGAAGAGGGCGAGACCGCAACGCTGGAGGCTGGCATTCATGGGCTTCATCCTGAATTGGTGCGTTTGCTGGGACGAATGAAGTTCAGAACGAGTTACGGGCAGAATGCATTAAAACATTCCATTGAAGTGGCGCAGCTTGCAGGGCTGCTTGCGGCTGAGATTGGTGTGGACGCAAGAATTGCAAAGCGCGCGGGATTATTACATGATATTGGCAAATCCGTCGACCATGAGATGGACGGCTCACATATTCAGATCGGAGTAGATATTTGTAAGAAATACAAGGAATCATCTGTTATTATCAATGCAGTAGAAGCACATCACGGTGATGTAGAACCACAGTCTCTGGTTGCGTGTCTGGTACAGGCTGCCGATACGATCAGCGCGGCAAGGCCGGGCGCAAGAAGAGAGACATTAGAGACGTATTCCAATCGTCTCCAGCAGTTAGAGGATATTACAAACAGCTTTAAAGGTGTGGACAAATCTTTTGCTATTCAGGCAGGCAGGGAGATTCGGATTATGGTTGTACCGGAGCAGGTAAGCGATGCAGATATGGTAATTCTCGCAAGAGACGTATCCAAGCAGATTGAGTCGCAGCTACAATATCCGGGACAGATTAAGGTGAATGTAATTCGCGAGTCAAGAGTGATAGATTACGCGAAATAATCATGTTTACAAAAACAAAGGAACATGAAAGCGCCAAGACCGTTGAACAGAATGGTTTTGGCGCTTTTTAGCATAAAGAAACAGATATAGATATAGAAAGGAATGGGTCATCATGGAAAACAAGATTGTAAGGATTGACAGAAAGCTGGAATTTAAAGGCGTGATTCTGGATTTTTATTCAGATTATATGCAGATGCCGGACGGCAAGGTGGTCAAGTGGGACTTTGTGTCACACCGCAAGGGCGCTGCCGCGGTGGTGCCTGTGATGGATGACGGCAGGATCTTAATGGTGCGCCAGTACCGCAACGCGTTGGAACGCATGACGGTGGAGATTCCAGCAGGAGCCAGGGATAACACCGGGGAGGATACCAAGGTGTGCGCGGCGAGGGAGTTGGAAGAAGAGACAGGATACCGCAGCGACAACCTGGAATTTCTGATTTCCTTAAGGCCGACAGTGGCTTATGATAATGAATTTATTGATGTTTATGTGGCAAAGGATTTAAAGCCGGGCACGCAGCATCTGGACCAATATGAATTTATTGAGCTGGAGCCGATGGAATTAGACGAGTTATGCGAGCGGATTTATGCTGGAGAGATCCAGGACGGTAAAACGGTTGCAGCATTGATGGCATATAAGAATAAGCTGGCATAAGCAAAAGCGCGGACGCATACAATAGATTAATTGGGAAAAGAAAAAGAGACAGGTAGTGAGAGCAAGACATAGGACGATGAAAATACCGCATGTTGTGCCTTGGCGGATGCCGCGGCTTCCATGGAAAGGATTTTTGGCAGGGTGTTTTTTGCTGTGTTTTTTGGCAGGCATCCTGACGGCAAACTGGGTAGGGCAGGAAAAGCTGCTCCAGTATGGAATGCTAAACCAGTATTATGTAGGCCAGTTAGCATATGCGGAATTAGACTGCGGCGCTTATTTTCTGTTTTTATGCAGGAAGAGAATGAAAGTTTTTGGCATGACGGCTTTGTTTGCGTATACAAGGTTTGGAGTGATTGTGCTGCCAGGCGTGATTGGATGGTATGCATTTTCGCTTGGCTATCTGTTTGTCAACGCGCTTGTCTGCATGAAGTTTCAGGGAATGCTGCTGGTACTGCTGTCTGTTTTTCCGCAGATCCTTTTTTATGCGGCGGCATATTTTGGGATCGGCAGGATTTTATTCGGGACAAAGACAGAGGTGAAGATGCCGATGGGACTTCAAAAATTATGGAACAATCCGAACCTGTTTTTGCTGCTGTCGTCGTTTCTTTGTATTGCCGCAGGTGTCTGGATGGAAGCTTATGTGAATCCGCTGTTGCTAATGAACTTTATACGCAGGATGTGAGAAAATTTGTATGGAAATAACACAGGCGAAAATAGCAGAATATACAGCCGTTTTGAAGGAACAAAAAACGGCAGAAAATACAATCGTGTCTTATGAACGGGATTTGTGCCGGATGGCGGATTATCTGATGTCGTTTTACGGAGTGGAAGGTGTTCATGCCACACATACGCAGCTACAGTCCTATCTGTACCAGATGGAGGCGGAAAAAAAGCGTCCTGCCACGATTGCCAGGGCAGCCGCTTCGATCAAGGCGTTTTTCCGATATTTGAATCAGAGCGGCGTGGTTTCCCTGAATCCGGCAGAAGGGCTGAAAACGCCAAAGGTGGAAAAAGGGGTTCCGTATATTATGACGCCCGAGGAGGCTGCCCGGCTGCTGCGCCAGCCGCAGGGGAATACGGCAAAAGCAATGCGTGACCGTGCCATGCTGGAGCTGTTATATGCTACCGGCATCCGGGTGAGTGAATTAGTCCAGCTTCAGATGGGGGACGTCAGCCTGTCGATGGAGTACCTGTTGTGCAGCCATGGCGCAAGAGAACGTGTGATTCCTTTTGGCAGCGCTGCGAAACAGTCTTTACAGGCATACTTAGAACAGGCAAGGCCGCAGCTTGTCAAAGATCCGTCCTGCATAATGCTTTTTACCAATCTGTCCGGGCAGAAAATGAGCCGCCAGGGATTTTGGAAGCTGATCAAGCAGTATGCAAAAGCGGCGGGAATTGAACAGGACATTACGCCGCATACGCTGCGGCATTCGTTTGCGGCGCATTTGGTAAACAACGGGGCGGATCTTTGTGCGGTTTCCAAAATGATGGGCTTTGCAGGCATCTCGGCGGCGCAGGTCTATGCGGACATGCACCAGGTATCCGTGCGGGAAGCATATAAAAAAGCGCATCCGCTGGAAAACTAATGGTTCATCTCTGCGATCGTATCGATCAGCTTCTGTGTATCTTCCCATCCAAGGCATGGGTCAGTAATGGATTTGCCGTAAATATGGTCGCCGATCTGCTGCGCGCCTTCTTCGAGATAGCTTTCGACCATAACGCCCTTGACAAGCGACCGGATCTCCGGTGACACGATGCGGTTGTGCATCACTTCCTGTACGATGCGGACCTGCTGCTTGTACTGTTTGCTGGAATTGGAATGGTTCGCATCGATGATCACAGCAGGGTTTTTCAGGTGCATACTATCATAGCGCTCGGACAGGCGCATAATATCCTCATAATGGTAATTCTGCACCGTATTGCCATGCTTGCTCACGGCACCGCGCAGGATCACATGCGTCAGAGGGTTGCCGTTCGTATCAACCTCATAATTGCGGTAAATAAAATGATGCGGATGCTGCGCGGCATAGACCGAATTAAGCATTACCGAAAAATCACCGCTCGTAGGATTTTTCATACCCGCTGCGACATCAAAACCGCTCGCGGTCAGGCGGTGAAGCTGGTCCTCCACGGAGCGCGCGCCGATCGCGACATAGGACAACAAGTCGTCGACAAAGCTCCAGTTTTCACAGTAGAGCATTTCGTCGGCAGCGGTAAGCCCGCTTTCTTTCATTGCGCGGATATGCATTTTGCGCATTGCCATTAAGCCGTTTAGCATATTTGGGGCTTCCTCTGGATTTGGCTGCGAGACAATGCCCTTGTAGCCTTCTCCGGTAGTGCGCGGTTTGTTCGTATAGATTCTAGGAATCAGGATCAGGCGGTCTTTTACTTTTTCCTGAACCTGCGCCAGTCGGCTGACATAATCGCAGACGGCGTCCTCACGGTCTGCGGAGCATGGCCCTATGATCACGAGAAAACGGTCGTCGTTTCCTAATAAAACATCGGATATCATACGGTCTCTTTCTTTTTTTATCTCAGCAAGCTCGTTCGGAACCGGGTGCATTTCTTTTACAACTGCGGGAGTTGGAAGCTCCCTTACAAAATGAAAACTCATAATGATACTCCTTTCGCTGGGTTTATTTTACATGAGGGGGGTTTATTTGTCAAATCTTAATCGTAGTCAGTGCGGTTGTGGAGGTGGGGAGGGGACGCTGGGAGAGGGGATTGGCACGCCCTGGCTGCGTCCGTTCCAGAAGGTTAAGAAGCACTAGGCATCCTGCGTTTACGCTGAGGCACCG
>CAMUPC010000253.1 GCA_947090545.1 uncultured Eubacterium sp.
CGCGCCCCTTCCTCCAGCGTCCTTTTCTCAAAAAATGCAACACTTGACCGAAACCCCTGCCATTTTGATTCATTTACGTTAGTATATACCATGCTGGAAGAAATTGACCAACCCGCCAAGTAAATATAGGATATGTTTTTCGCGCCTGTGGTACACAATAGCAAGACATATGCTGTAATAGACAGGAAAATTCCTGCATTGATTTTTTACAGTCAGATACCTATAATAGAACCATCTGGACAAAAATTTACAGCAAGAGCAAGAACAAAGGAAAGGAAGGCAACCAATGACATATGACTGTTTGATAATAGACGACGAAAAGCTGCTTGCAGACAGCACAGCGGAATATTTCAACCTGTTCGGCGTAAAAACCGCAGTTGCATACAGCGTGGCAGAGTGCAGGGCATTTTTTAAGGAAAACACGGCGGGGCTGCTCCTGCTGGATATCAACCTCGGCGACGGCAGCGGCTTTGCGCTTTGCAGGGAGCTGCGGGAGACGATGGATTTGCCGATTCTGTTTATCTCGGCGCGCACAAGCGACGACGACCAGATCGTTGCCTTAAGCATCGGCGGCGACGATTACATTCAAAAGCCGTATTCGCTGAGCGTGCTGTTAGCAAAAGTGAAGGCGGTACGCAAGCGCTACGGCAGCAAGGATGCAGGAACGTATGAGGACGGGCGTTTGTGCGTGGATTTTCGCGCCAGGCAGGTGTTCGTGGAAGGGGCGCAGGTAAAGCTGACGTCTTTGGAATTTAAGCTGCTTGCTTATTTGATGCAGAACGCGGGGCGGGTCGTTTCCAAGCAGGAGCTTTTTGCAAAGGTGTGGGAGGACAAATTTACCGGGGACGGCACGCTGAATGTACATATCCGAAAAATACGCGAAGCGATTGAGCGGGAACCCGGAAGCCCTTCGTATATCCTTACTGTTTGGGGCGACGGCTACCGGTTTTGTGGAGAGAATCGTGGAGGAAATCAATGAAAAACCGGCTGTTTTTTTGCGGGCTGCTGCTTTCTTTTTTGCTTGAGGCGGCGGTGCTGGCCCTGCTGCTGTATCCAGACACCGACAGGGCGCAGGACGCGGTGGCGGTAAATGAAGCGGTACATACCGTGCAAAACGATTGGGGCGCGCTGGATGAGCATGACAACCATACGGCGCTTGATTATGTTGTGGTTGGCTTGGACGGAGCGGTTTTGTACCGGACAAGGCAGGGCTTAAGCGAAAGCTTAAACGCGGCAGTCAGCCATAAGGATACGATCGCAGACCTTGCCGTCGATGGAGCGGTTGTGGGAAAACTGCTTGTTTACAATGACGATGCACAGATTTTTGAAGCGAAAAAGCGTACGGTGCTGGCTGCTGTAATCGCGGCAGTGCTCGTACAGTGTGGAATCTGCGCCGCGCATGTTTGGTATATAAACCGCACGATGGTTAAGCCGTTTCACAAGCTCCAGGCGTTTGCACAGCGGATCGCAGACGGCAATCTGGATATCCCTCTGGAAATGGACAGGAACAATGTATTCGGCGCCTTTACCGAGAGCTTTGACCTGATGCGCTCGGAGTTAAAAAAGGCAAGGATCGCGCAGGCAAGGGCAAACGAGAGCAAAAAAGAGCTGGTGGCAAAGCTGTCGCACGACATTAAGACCCCGGTTGCAAGTATCCAAGCGGCGGCTGAGGTAGGCGCGGCATTGGCGCAGGAAGAAAAGAGCCGGAATCATTTTGCGCAGATTATCCAAAAATCATGCCAGATTAATACGTTAGTGGCAAACCTGTTTTCCGCGGCGCTGGAGGACCTCCAGGAGCTGTCAGTAACGCCTGCCGAGCTTTCGGGCAAGGAGCTGGGAAAGCTGCTTGCAAATGCCGACTATCTGCACCGCGCGAAGCTGCCGCCTGTCCCTGAATGCGTGCTGTTTGCGGATAAGCTGCGTTTGCAGCAGGTATTTGACAACCTTTTTGCCAATTCCTACAAATATGCGGATACAGCTATGAAAGTAACCATTTTAAGGCGCGAACAGGAACTGGAGGTCTGTATCGAAGATTACGGCGGCGGGGTAAGTGATGCGGAGCTGCCGCTTTTAAAAGAAAAGTTTATGCGCGGCAGCAATGCGGGCAGCATTGAAGGCGCAGGGCTTGGGCTGTATATCGCCGATGGCTGTATGAAAAAAATGCAGGGCAGGCTGGAAATAACAAACGGTGCGGACGGGCTTGCCGCGTCGGTTAGGATCGCGCTTAAGATTTAAGGGATATTTAAGGATTGCATAAAGGATGTTAAGAATTGCTGCTGTATGATAGAACGTGAAAAAAGGAGGGCATACCGTATGAAAGAGGTTTTATTAACGGCTGAAAAATTAAGCAAGTCCTTTTCAAACGGCGGCACAATGCAGCACGTTCTGAAAAATATTGACTTACAGCTTTACAAAGGTGATTTTACTGTTATTATGGGGGCAAGCGGCGCTGGAAAATCCACGCTGATGTATGCACTGTCGGGCATGGATACACCGACGCTTGGGACGATTACGTTTGCGGGCAGGGTGATTTCGGAGCTGTCCCAGGACAGGCTGGCGGTATTTCGGCGCGGCAACTGCGGATTTGTGTTCCAGCAGATTTATCTGGTGGACGGGATGAGCGTTATGGATAACGTGCTTTGTGCAGGGCTGCTTGTAAGCAAGGATAAAAAGGCGCTTGCAGCAAGGGCGAGGGCATTGTTCCAGGCAGTTTCGATTTCCGAGGAAACGCAAAAGAAGTTCCCGGCGCAGCTATCCGGCGGGGAAGCGCAGCGTGTGGGGATTGTCCGTGCGCTGATCAATGCGCCGGGAATCCTCTTTGCCGACGAGCCGACCGGGGCGCTCAACAGCCAGACGGGGCTGGAAGTGCTGGATACGCTTACCAGGTTCAACGGGCAGGGGCAGAGCGTCGTTATGGTCACGCACGATATGCGTTCGGCAAGGCGCGGCAACCGTATTTTATACTTAAAAGACGGCGTTATTTTAGGTGAATGCGATTTGGGCGCGTATGTGCACGGCGACAAAAAAAGGCATGAAAAGCTGGCGGCATTTTTACAGGAAATGGGGTGGTAGGATGCGGGGAAATATAAACAGGAGCTTTTTGGTTGCCCGTTCCAATGTCAGAAAATCCAAAGGCGAGACGGTATCGATTGTCGTCCTGGTGCTGCTTGCCGCTTTTCTGCTCAATCTCTGGCTGATGCTTTCGACGGATTATAAGGCAAATTTTGACAGATACCATCAAGCGTACAACGCGCAGCATGTGACGTTAGCCGCAGACGGCAATTCAGGCGCCTTTCAAAGCTTTTTGTCAAAAACGCTGGAAGCAGACAGTCGTACCGATGATTACTGTCTGGATCACTGTATGCACATGACAAGCACGTTTTCCTATAACGGCGGCGAGATCAACGCCTGGGTTGTATTTTCGGACCAGCAGACAGCGCTAACGCGCAGGATCGGCAGGGTTGAGATTGTCGAGGAGGGCAGCCAGACAAGCGGGATTTACCTGCCGCTTCTTTACAAGTCGGATGAGATTGCGGTCGGCAAAACGATGGAGCTTACGATCGGCAGCCATAAAAAGTCTTATACGGTATGCGGATTTTTCAACAGTGTGATGACGGGGTCGCATAACTGTACCATGCTTGAGATGATCCTTACTGGCGACCAGTATGCAGAGCTTGAAAAAAGCGGATATGCGCCGCAGGCAACGCTTTGTTTCGTGCGGCTTAAGGACCGGTCGGAAAGCCTGAGCTATGAAGCGTCGCTCAAAAATGCGGTTTCCGGGCAAAATCCCAACAGTATGATGATGAGCAACTGCTACGCTACGGTTTCGCAGTCCCGCTATATCTCGCAGATGATCTGTTCAGGCATTATGAGCGCGATGGCGTTTTTTGTGCTGCTGATTGCGCTCGTTGTGATGATATCGAATATCATTCACGATATCCAGGCAAATATGAAAAACCTCGGCGTGCTCAAAGCGGCGGGCTATACGTCAGGGCAGTTGATCTGTTCCCTGCTGCTGCAATTTTTGAGCCTGACGCTTTTTGCGGCGGCAGCCGGCATCGGGCTTTCGTATCTTTTTTATCCGGCAGTCAATACGATGATGGTTTCACAGACAGGCATCCCTTACGAAATCCGTTTTCTGCCTGTGCCGTTGTTCCTTTCCCTCGCGATATTGTCCGGCGCCGTTGCGCTTGCCGTATGGCTGGCGTCACGCAGGATCAAAAAGATTGAGCCGATAACAGCGCTCCGCTGCGGGATCGTTACACACAGCTTCAAGCGCAACCACGTTCCGCTGGACAAGGCAAACCTGCCGCTAAACCTTGCGCTTGCGCTGAAAACGACATTGTCTGGCATCAGGCACAATCTGACCGTATGCATTACCATGCTCGTCCTCTCCCTGGTCGTCGTATTTTCCGGGCTGATGAGCGAAAATGTGATTATGGACAGGACGCCGTTTTTAACGATTGTAGTAGGAGAAATAGCGGATAGCTGCATCAGTGTGCGCGCCTCAGCAGAACATGAGTTTTTACATAAGGCAAAGGCAGATCCCCGCGTGGAAAATATCTATTTATACACCTCCCTGGATGTATCACATGCAGGCGGCACAGAACTGATGGCGATGGTCTGCGACGATTTTGCCAAAAGCAACAACCAGGGCGTGATCGTAGAAGGACGGTTTCCCAAATATGACAACGAAGCCGCTATTGCCGTAAAATACGCAAAAGAAAACGGGTTTCTCGTTGGAGATGAAATCAGCATCGAGGAAAACGGCAGGCAGGAGACATATTTAATCTGCGGCTTGACACAGATCAGCAACAATCTCGGCAGGGACTGCCTGCTCACCAGAGAAGGCTATGAACGGCTGGGAGAGATTGTGAATACAAACTATTATATAAACCTTGCAGGCGGTACGGATATTGATGCATTCAATCAGGAAATGGAGGAAAGCATGGGCAGCAGTGCCGTCAATACAACGATCAACATTCAGCAGATGGTCGACAGCATGTCAGGGGTGTATGTCAGGCTGATAACCATAATTGTAATCGCGATCCTGGCGCTTTCTGCGCTGATTGCTGCTTTTGTATTGTATTTGCTTGTGCGGACGCTGCTTCGCAATAAGATGCGTGATTATGGAATTTTAAAAGCGCTTGGATTTACCACACGCCAGTTGGTTTTGCAAACCGCGTTGTCTTTTTTGCCGGTGATGGTTGTTTCTACTGCGGTGGGGATTTTTGTAAGCAGTTTGGTGATTAATCCGCTGGTCGCTTTGTTTTTGGGAGGGATTGGGATTGTTAAATGTTCATTTGTTGTTCCGGCTGGGTTTGTTGTGGCTGCGGGGATGGGGATGGTTTTGTTTGCGTTTGTGACGGTGTGTTTGTTGGCTTTGAGGGTGAAAAAGATTGCGCCTAGGGTGCTTTTGGTGGGAGAGTGATTTGGGCGGGGGATTTTGAGTGAGGGGGGGGGGGTGCGTGTAGTCACGCTGGGAGAGGGGATTGACACGCCCTGGCTGATTTTCGCAAGTTCTGCAAAAACGACAGCAGCGTTTTATTATTTGCTGCAAGCTGAAATTTTTTTAGAGTCCTGAATAAAAGACAGGGGGAGGAAGCCATGCTTTATCCTCTTCCTGCGGCTGTTTTTTAGGGCTTTAAATGGTGATAGATTACAACCAATGATTCCATACGCTGTGCTCCATCCAAGCAGAATGAAAATGTGGAATAGAATCAGCCCAAACTGTGCCACTGCGCACAAAATGGAACAGAAACAACTAAAACCGTGTCTCTGTGCTACAAAATGGAACAGAAACAACTAAAACCGTGTCTCTGCGCACAAAATGGAGCAGAAACAACTAAAACTGTGTCTCTGCGCCACAAAATAGAGCAGAAACAAAATAAAACTGTGCTTCTGCCGCATAAAATGGAACAGAAACAAACCAAAACTGTACCTCTGCGCTATAAAATGGAGCAGAAACAAACCAAGCTGTTCCACCGCCGCACAAAAGCAAAAACTTGTCAGAAATATCCGGGGTATGAACGATGTACCGGTATTTTTTGTAAAACATGCGATAACCAGCCGGGAGAGGGGATTGGCACGCCCTGGCTGCGCCTTTGGAAGA
>CAMUPC010000254.1 GCA_947090545.1 uncultured Eubacterium sp.
CCTTCTTCCAAGGCCGCAGCCAGGGCGTGCCAATCCCCTCTCCAGGCTGGTTTTCCAGAGTTCTGCAAAAAAATATGGCACATTGTTTATGTTTAGTATAGTATATTTCTGGCAGGTTCGTGTTTTTGTGCGGCAGCGATTCAGCTTGAATTATACCGCACCATACATTCTGCTTGGATAAGTCAACATCATACGGAATCACTGGTCGTGGATCATTATTTATTTAGAGCCCTGAAGAAACAGCCGGAGGAAGGGGCGCGGGGCTGGCTTTCGGTTCCTTTGGAAAAATGTTAGGAGCCCTTGGCGTCCTGCTCGATAACACAGGGGCGAAGCCAAGCGGCACCTTTAGCTGCTGGCGGAACGCCAGGGCGAACTAGGTGCCGCGCCCGGACGGTGCCACAGCGTAAATGCAGGACGCTTAGGGCTCCTTACATTTTGGAATCGGAACCGAAAGCCAGCCCCGCGCCCCTTCCTCCAGCGTCCTCTCTAAAAAAAATCCCCACACCCCACATTCCCTCCATACGTTTATTCTGATTTTTTTCACAAACCCCTTGACGAACCCCCACCAATATGCTATTCTCTATGAGTATGCCGCACAACGAGGTTAAAAGCATGTGCATACCGCACAGCACCGAAGTTGGCGAGTAATGATAAATAGGAGGTGCCAAATGTACGCAATTATAGCAACAGGTGGTAAACAGTACAAAGTATCCGAAGGCGATATCATTACCATTGAAAAGCTTGGCGCAGACGCTGGTTCAACCGTTACGTTCGATCAGGTACTGGCTGTAAGCAATGGAGAATTAACAGTCGGCAGCCCGACCGTTGCAAACGCAACTGTTACAGCTTCTGTAATTAAAGAAGGCAGGGCAAAGAAAGTAATCGTATACAAGTACAAGAGAAAAACCGGCTATCACAAAAAGCAGGGCCACAGACAGTCGTTTACACAGGTCAAGATCGAAAAAATCAACGCATAAGGCGTGCCTGTCAGACGGACAAAAGGAACTAGAATGATTACTATTACCATATACCGCAACCATACCGGACGCTACACGGGGCTTCATTGTATCGGACATGCCGGATTTGAAAGATTTGGCAAAGATATTGTATGTGCCGCCGTGTCGGTGCTTGTGCTCAATACGCTGAATGCAGTCGATGCATTTACAGACGAGGAGTTTGACTTTGAAAGCGATCCCGAATCGGGGTTGATTGACATTTGTTTCCGGCATCCGGGCGGGCATGATGTCGGGCTTTTGTTCGATACGATGGTATTAGGGCTTAAGGAAATCGCAAGCCAGTATGGAACGGATTATATTTTATTGACGATTAAGGAGGTGTAGGACATGTTTGCATTGAACCTTCAGTATTTTGCTCATAAAAAGGGTGTTGGTTCTACCAAGAACGGACGTGACTCTGAAGCGAAACGATTAGGTGCGAAGCGTGCTGACGGACAGTTTGTAAAAGCGGGAAATATCCTTTACAGACAGCGTGGGACAAAGATTCATCCAGGCAAAAATGTCGGCAGAGGCGGCGACGATACATTATTCGCATTAACAGATGGTATTCTGAGATTTGAGAGAAAAGGAAGAGATAAGAAACAGGCTTCCGTATATCCGGTAGTAAACGAATAAGCCGTACGGCAGCTTCGTTTTGATCGTAGAGCAGATACCGCTGCATATTTTTTCATCGGCAGGGTCGTTTGGTGAAACGGGGCCGTTTTGTGAAAAAATATGCAGCGTTTTTTTTTGCTGTAAAAAGTTAGGAGAAATATATGTTTGCCGATCATGCAAAAATTAAGATCAAATCAGGAAAGGGCGGAAACGGGCACGTAAGCTTCCGCCGTGAAAAATATGTGCCGAACGGCGGGCCGGACGGCGGAGACGGCGGCAAAGGAGGAGACGTTATTTTTGTCGTGGACGACGGGGTCAATACGCTTTCGGACTACCGCCACAAGAGAAGCTTTGCCGCACAGCCGGGAGAGGACGGGAAAAAGCGTAACTGTCATGGCAAAAAGGGCGACGACCTGGTCTTAAAAGTACCGGCTGGCACGATTATTAAAGATGCGGCGACTGATAAAATTATTGCGGATATGTCAGGAGGCAACCGCAGGCAAGTGGTGCTGTCCGGCGGAAACGGAGGGCTTGGCAACCAGCATTTTGCAACCGCAACGATGCAGGCGCCCAAATACGCGCAGCCAGGGCAGGAAGCACTGGAAATCGAAGTGGCGCTGGAGCTTAAGGTCATTGCCGATGTGGGGCTGGTAGGGTTTCCAAATGTAGGAAAATCCACGCTTCTTTCGCGGGTAACCAATGCGCAGCCCAAGATCGCTGACTACCATTTTACAACGCTGCAACCAAATCTGGGCGTAGTAGACTTTGAGGATGGGAACGGATTTGTAATTGCGGATATCCCAGGGCTGATTGAGGGCGCTTCGCAGGGCGTCGGACTTGGGCATGAGTTTTTAAAGCACATTGAACGCACACGGGTAATGATCCATATGGTCGATGCGGCTTCAGTCGAAGGGCGCGACCCGGTCGCGGATATCCATGCGATCAATAAAGAGCTGGAAGCATATGACCCTAAACTGTTGAACAAGCCGCAGGTTATTGCGGCAAATAAAATCGACGTCCTATACGGCGGAGAAGGGGAAGTGATAAAACTCCTTCAGGCTGAATTTGAATCGCTTGGAATCCCGGTCTATCCGATCTCAGCCGTCAGCGGACAAGGCTTGCAGGAACTGCTGTACGCGGTGC
The DNA here is from genome assembly GCA_947090545.1 of uncultured Eubacterium sp. Taxonomy (GTDB): domain Bacteria; phylum Bacillota; class Clostridia; order Lachnospirales; family Lachnospiraceae; genus Eubacterium_J. The sequence goes on from CAMUPC010000254.1 coordinate 2,754, forward strand.
GAAAGCTGCTGGAAGAGATTCACGAAGAGCCGATTGTCTATGCGCCGGAATATGACCCAATGGAACAGCAGGCAAAAAATGAAGCGTATACTATCGAAATCGACCCGCAAGACGGAGCCTTTGTCGTAGAAGGGCCAAAAATTGAAAAAATGCTCGGCTATACGAACCTGGAAGCAGAACGCGGCTTTCTCTTTTTCCAGAAGTTTCTAAAGGAACAGGGCATTTTAAAGGAACTGGAAAACATGGGTATCAAAGACGGCGATACTGTGCGCATCTATGCGCTGGAATTTGACTACTATAAATAAGAAAGGAAAATAAATATGGACTTAACAAGCAAGCAACGTGCTTATTTAAAAAGCCTTTCCACGAATATCGATACGATCTTTCAGATTGGAAAGGCAAGCCTGACCCCGGCGATTACAAACGCGGTCGATGATGCGCTTGAAAAACGGGAGCTGGTAAAAATATCCGTATTAAAAAACTGCTTTGACGACCCGCGGGAGCTTGCGGAAATGGTAGCAGAGCGCACACATTCCAACGTGGTGCAGGTGATCGGAAAGCGGTTTATCTTATACCGCCCGTCGAAGAAAGCGCCAAAGATCGAGCTGCCGCCGGCAAAATCGTAAGATGGGGGAGCAAAAAGACACCTGCCTGCGAAAAATCGGGCTGATGGGCGGTACGTTTAACCCGATCCACTACGGGCATCTTTTAATTGCAGAAAACGCTTATGAACAGTTTGGGCTGGATGAAGTCATTTTTATACCAACCGGGCGTTCTCCGCATAAGGATGCCAGGCAGATTTTGGACGCCAGAGAACGGATAGAGATGATCCGCCTTGCTATCGCAGAGAATCCGCATTTTTCCTGCTCGGACTATGAAGTGCAAAAGGAAGGCATTTCTTATACGTACCTGACTGTGCAGGCATTTTATGAACGTGCCGCGGGCAGCGAGCTTTATTTTATTATGGGCGCGGATTCGCTTGCTTACTTTGATTCCTGGATGCGCCCTGATAAGATCAGCCAGATGAGCACGATCTTAGCGGCTGTCCGCGACGGGCTGAATATGGAAGAGCTGCTGCCGATCCGGGAAGAGCTGGCGCAAACGTACGGTACAAGGATCGGTTTTATCAATACACCGAATTTCTCCGTATCCTCGCGCATGATCCGGCGTCGGATCTTAGCCGGGCATACGATCCGTTATCTGGTGCCGGATGTGGTTGAACAGTATTTGAACGAGCATCATGTATATCGAGAAGCTTCAAGTGAGGGAAGATGAAAGAGTTAGAAAAATATCAAAAAAAATTGCAGCGTTATCTTGACAAAGGGCGCTACCAGCATACGCTCGGCGTAATGTACACCTGCGCGTCGCTTGCGATGGCGTATCACTACAATGTTGAAAAAGCAATGCTTGCCGGGCTGCTCCATGACTGTGCCAAAAATATCCCGAATGACAAAAAGCTGGAGCTGTGCAAAAAGCACCATATCGAGGTTACGCAGATCGAACGTGAAAACCCGTTCCTGCTCCATGCAAAGGTCGGTGCCTGGGTAGCGAAGAAGAAGTATCATATCAAGGATGAAGAGATCCTTCATGCGATTCAGGTGCATACGACAGGGGAGCCTGCTATGAATACGCTGGATATGATTTTATTTATTGCAGATTATATTGAACCGCACCGGGATAAAGCGTCGAACCTGCCCGAAATCCGGGAAATGGCGTTTCAGGATCTGGAACAGACAGTGGAAAAGATTTTGTATGACACGCTACATTATTTGAATCAAAAATCAGGCAGGATTGACCCGACAACGGAAATTACGTATGAATATTATAAAACTAAAAAGGAAGGGATTGTATGAGTATGAGCAGTAAGGAAATGGCAAAAATTGCCTACCATGCGTTAGCAGACAAAAAAGCAGAGAATATACAGATTATTGATATCAGCGGCATCTCTGTGCTTGCTGATTATTTTATCATCGCAGACGGCACGAACCAAAACCAGATTGAAGCGATGCGCGATGCCGTCGAAGAAGCGCTGTATAAAGAAGGCGTACAGGTAAAGCAGGTTGAGGGCAACCGCAGCTCAAGCTGGCTGTTAATGGATTATGGTGACATTATTGTGCATGTATTTTCTAAACAAGACCGTTTGTTCTATGACCTGGAAAGGATCTGGGGAGATGGGAAGTTTATGGATGTGGCACAGTTGGATCAGTAAGATCGTTTGATTGGGTGCTGTACCTTTTTGCTGGAAGGGATGCTGGGAGAGGAGATTGGCAGCCCCGTTCCCCTTCCTGCGGCGTCCCTTCCAGCAAAGGTGCAGCGCTTATATCTTCTGCATGTAACGCTTTTGTTTTATGAAAAAATGCGGAACACTCCGAATACTTTTCCCATAATCGTACAATCCGTAACAATAATCGGCTCATAAGCATCGTTTTCCGGCTGTAGGCGGATATGCCCGGCTTCTTTATAAAAGCGTTTGACCGTTGCCGAATCGTCGACAAGTGCAACTACGATTTCGCCGTTTTCCGCCGTTGGCTGCTGCTGTACTAAAACCTTGTCGCCTTCAAAAATGCCGGCTTTCACCATACTGTCGCCCTTGACCTTTAACATAAACGCATTTTGGTTCGGCATCATTTCCGCTGGGATTGGGAAATAGGATTCAATATTTTCGACGGCGAGAATCGGTTCGCCGGCGGCAACGCTGCCGATTACCGGGACATTAACGACCTCCCGCCTTGTCAGGTTAAAGTTTTCATCCATAATCTCAATCGCTCTTGGCTTTGTCGGGTCCCTGCGGATATAGCCGTTTTTTTCGAGTGATTCCAGATGGGCGTGGACAGAAGATGTGGATTTAAGCTGAACTGCCTCGCAGATTTCTCGTACCGCAGGGGGATATCCTTTATTTAAAATCTCATTTTTAATATATTCTAAAATTTCCCGTTGTTTTGCTGTAATCTTTCCATATGCCATATCGACCCCTCCCTGTATCATTTGCAGCAGCAGGCGCTGCGTTTTATTGCTTTTATTCTAACACAGTTTTCGTTAAATTGCAAACGTATATTCTGAATATTTGTTCGCACTGCTGTTTGCTGACAAAACAAATGATTTACACAGTTATATTTTTTTGCAAAGCGGCTTGTTGAAGATAACAGCCTTTTTTCCGTGCGTAACTTCAACCTGATGCTTGCAGGTATCATAGATTGGACATGTCAGATCTTTCTAATTTTCGGTCTGCATTAGTGATCAATCTTTGTTAACATAATAATGATTATGACAATAAAGGACGCTGGAGGAAGGGGAGCGGGGCTTGCTTCCTGTTCCGGTTCCAAAATGTAA
>CAMUPC010000255.1 GCA_947090545.1 uncultured Eubacterium sp.
CCCTGGCGTTCCGCCAGCAGCTAAAGGTGCCGCTTGGCTTCGCCCCTGCGTTACCTAGCAGGATGCTAAGGGCTTCTAAACCTTCTTCCAAGGCCGCAGCCAGGGCGTGCCCATCCCCTCTCCCGGCTGGTTTTCGCAGGCTCTGCAAATTATAACGGTGCTTTTTATCATATGCATATGTTTGATTTTTTCTGTGTTTTGGGGATCTTAATATGCTCCGAATTTACTGGAAACTGCTAAATTGACTCAAAGAAACTAAATGAGTGGAACGGCTGCCCAAACGTTAGAATGAACATGTATCTGACAGTTTCTTGCTTTTCGTCGATGGAGCGTTTCAAACTGCACAGGGCTTACGCAAGACGCTAATTTCTGACTGAGACTGAATGGAATACCTGTCTGTAAGCCATCGTTTATTAGAACCTGCGATAACCAGCCGGAGGAAGGGGAGCGGGGCTTCTTTCCTGTGACTTTGGAAAAATGTTAGGAGCCCTTGGCATCCTGTGAATAACGCAGGGGCGAAGCCAAGCGGCACCTTTAGCTGCTGGCGGAACGCCAGGGCGAACTAGGTGCCGCGCCCGGACGGTGCCACAACGCAGCATCAGGATGCCTAGGGCTCCTTACATTTTGGAATCGGAACAGGAAAGAAGCCCCGCTCCCCTTCCTCCAGCGTCCTATCCGCATTCACTCTACAACAGGCATACCCTAAAGGAGGAACCCCTATGAACAAAGACCTTACAACTGGAAACCCGCAGAAAGTACTGTGGGCATTCTGCCTTCCGATGTTTGGCAGCATTCTCTTCCAGCAGCTCTACAACATTGCAGATTCGCTGATTGCCGGCAGATTTATCGGAGAAAACGCACTGGCAGCCGTCGGCAACAGCTACAATATTACGCTGATTTTTATCGCCTTTGCATTTGGCTGCAATATGGGATGTTCGGTCATCGTTTCCCAGTTTTTTGGAGCAAAGGATTATGCGAACATGAAATCGGCTGTTTATACCGCGCTGACAGCAAGCTCTGTTTTGTGCGCGCTCTTAATGGCGTTTGGGCTGTTTACCAATGAAACGCTGCTGCGCCTGATGAAAACGCAGGCGGAAATTATGCCTGACTCTGCTTTGTATTTAAAAATATATATTTACGGGCTTCCATTTTTGTTTTTTTACAATATTGCTACGGGTATTTTTTCTGCACTGGGAGATTCCAAGACCCCTTTTTTGTTTCTTGCGTTTTCCTCGACTGCGAATATCCTTGCAGACCTGTTCTTTGTAAAAACTTTGCGGATGGGTGTTGCGGGTGTTGCATGGGCGACTTTTTTATGCCAGGGCGTAAGCTGTGTCTGTTCTGTGCTTTTGATTTTCAAACGGCTTTCTATGATAAGGACGGATTGTTGTGTCCGCTTTTTTTCCTGGAACCTTTTTCAAAAGCTTACTGCTATTGCGGTGCCTAGTATTTTGCAGCAGTCCTTTATCTCTGTTGGGAATATGATGATCCAGGGCTGTATCAACAGCTTCGGCGTCAGCACAGCTGCTGGGTATTCTGCTGCGGTCAAGCTGAACAACCTGGTTATTACGTCTTTTACAACGATTGGAAATGGGATTTCTAATTTTACGGCACAAAATATTGGTGCTAAAAAATACCCGCGGGTTGGGGAAGGATTTTTTGCTGCGGCAAAGCTTGTGTGGATTTTATGTGTGCCGCTCTGTGCCTTGTATGTGCTGTTTGGGAGATATCTGCTGCTGTTATTTATGGATACTTCGTCTATTGATGCGCTGCGTACGGGTGTTCAGTTTTTGCGGATTCTGGCGCCGTTTTATTTTGTGATTTCGGTTAAGCTGATTGCTGATGGTGTGCTGCGTGGTGCTGGGGCTATGAGGGAGTTTATGGCTGCTACGTTTTCTGACCTGATCCTTCGGGTTGTGCTTGCTTTTGTGCTGTCGGGGGTTTTGCAGTCGGCAGTTGGTATTTGGTGTGCTTGGCCGGTGGGGTGGTGTATTGGTACGGGGATTTCGATTTGGTTTTATCGGAGAGGGGGATGGAGGTAAGGTATTCTTCCAAGGCACCTGGCGGGCGCTCCCATCCCCTTTCCTGGCTGGTTTTCGCAAGTTCTACAGTGGTTGTTGGGGAGTTTTGCACTGTATCTGTACCATAAAATCCGAAGAAACGGTTTGCTGCATGGAAAGAATCATGTTATAATTTTTAAAAAGCATCTTTGAATGACTGAATCAGGCAGAATAAACTAACAAACCTCAGGGAGGTTCATACTATGGCGCATAGAATTGGCATCCTTTCGGATACCCATGGGGTCCTTTACCCTTCTGCTGCAAAGCTTCTGCATTCCTGCGAGGTGATCCTGCACTGTGGGGATTTTGGTACGCCGCAGGTTTTGGAAAATTTAAGAGCAATTGCTCCGGTGTATGCTGTCCGCGGAAATATTGACACGGGGAGGGAGTTTGATGATATTCCAAAGACGCGGTCGTTTAACTTATTTGGTGTGAGGGTTTTTCTGATTCACAACCAAAAGCTGATACGGGAAAACCTTTGTGACCATGACCTGATTATCTGCGGGCACACTCATAAATATGAGTATGTGAACAAAAACGGGCAGTTTTGGCTTAACCCTGGGAGCTGTGGCAAAAAACGCTTTTTCCTGCCAGTAACGATGGCGGTTATGGCGGTACAGGAGGATGGTTCGTTTCAGATCGAGAAAATAGAGCTTGAAAAAATAGAGCTTGAGAAAACAGCGTCGGAGACAGCGCTGCAAAGCCAGCCGGCGTTTCCAAAGGACATTAGGCAGGTGGTTATCCGTGTGATGAAGGAAACAGAGAAAGGCAGGGCTGTTGACGCGATCGCCCAAAGCTGCGGTATCAGCACAGAGCTTGCAGAACAGATCTGCCGCCTGTATCTGACACACCCAGGCGTAAGCGCGGACGGGATACTTGGAAAAATGGGATTATAAAAATGAATGGCTGCTGCATGGGCGATACTATTGTTTGTGCAGCAGCCATTCTGATAAATCTTTGATTTTTGATTCTGTAATTTTACTGTGAAACGCGCATTTCACGCACAGCCTTGCGCACCTTTAAGATCATTGACGGTGCTACTGAGAGCTCATCCAGCCCCATCTTCATAAATTCTTCCGTCAGCTCAAGATCTGCGCCAAGCTCTCCGCAGATGCCTGCCCATTTTCCATATTTATGGGCGCTGTCTACAACCATTTTAATCATGCGCAGGATCGCTTTGTGATGTGGGTTATAAAAATCATCCAGCTTTGCGTTCTGCCTGTCGATCGCAAGCGTGTACTGTGTCAGGTCGTTTGTGCCGATGCTGAAAAAGTCTACAAGCTGCGCCAGCTCTTCACTGACCATAACCGCCGCAGGCGTCTCGATCATAATACCCTGCTCCGGCATCTTATAAGGGATGCCTTTTGCCTCAAGCTCCTGGCGGACTTCTTCTACGATCTCATAGATCTTTTCTACTTCTTCCACGGAAATAATCATCGGGTACATAATCGACAGGTTGCCGAATACTGCCGCGCGCAGCAGCGCACGTACCTGTGTCTTAAAAATATCCGGCTGCTTTAAGCAGATACGGATCGCACGGTATCCCAGTGCCGGGTTATCTTCGTTTCCAAGGTTAAAATAATCGACCTGCTTATCTGCGCCGATATCCAGCGTACGGATAATGACCTTTTTGCCTGCCATCGTCTGCAATACCTGGCGGTATGCCTGGAACTGCTCCTCCTCGGTCGGGAAATCGGATCTTCCAAGATACAAAAATTCGCTGCGGAACAGCCCGATTCCGCCGGCGTCATTTTCCAGTACATAGCCGACGTCGCCGACGCTTCCGATATTCGCATAAATGTTTACCTTCTGTCCGTCAAGGGTCACATTTTCTTTTCCCTTTAAGGTTTGCAGCATATGCGCTTTTTCCTGCTCCTCGCGGATTCTGCCTTCTACCTCGGCGCGCACCTCATCGTCCGGCTCAAAAATCACCTTGCTCTCAAAGCCGTCTACAACTGCTTCCATGCCTGTATGTATCTCTTCTAAGTTCATCGGAACGCCGATTAACGCAGGAATGTTCATCATACGCGCCAAAATAGCCGTATGCGAATTGGTGGAGCCGTGTACAGTAACAAAGCCAAGGATTTTCTCCTTATCCATCTGCACCGTCTCGCTCGGGCTTAAATCATCGGCAACAATGACCGACGGCTCCATAGAGCTTAAGTCCGCGTCGCCCTCTCCCGATAAGTTGCGCACAAGCCGCTCAGATATATCCTTGACGTCCGCAGACCTTGCCTTCATATAGTCATCGTCCATATTCGCAAACATCTCCGCAAAGTTATCCCCGGTAACGGCAACCGCATATTCCGAATTTACCATTTCTGTACGTATCATATTATATATGGAATCCAAATAGTCATCATCCTCTAACATCATCTGGTGTACTTCAAAAATGGCTGCACTTGCTTCCCCTACTTCTTTTACTGCCTTGTCATATAATGCCTGAAGCTGCCCCTTCGCCTGCTCGCACGCTGCATTTACCCGGTCAATCTCCGCCTGCGCATCTTCGATCTTTGTGCGCTTAATCTGAAAATCCTTGTTCTTCAATACGAATACCTTGCCGATCGTAATGCCCTTGTACACTGACTTTCCTGAAAATTCAGTCATCTTTTTCTCCCTTCCATCTCGATATGATTACAGCATCAAAAAATGCCCTTAATATGTCTATATTTTACTACATTTTCTCACTTGTTGCAATCCTATTTTTACTTTTCAACGAATTTTTTCACGAATTCCAATCAAAAAAGCCCAAATATTCGGCAATATGCCGAATCTCACTATGAAATCATACCAAAACTCATCTTTTCCGAAAAGCCACCAGCTTCGTTTCGAGCATACGTCCCACTGGCACAGCCAAAAAACCCGACAGCATCCCCGTAAGCATCCCAGCAAGCACATCGCTTGGATAATGCACGCCCACATACAGCCTGGACAGCCCAATCAGCGCCGCCAGCAGCAAAAGAGCCCTCCCAGCCCATTTCGGCAGCCCACGGCACATCGCACACGCCGCGGCAAAAGAACTCCCGGTATGCCCCGAAGGAAACGAATAGTCCACAGGCTTGGCAACAAGCGGTATCAGCGATGCAAACGCATCATACGGGCGGATTCTTGCAACCAGGTTTTTCAGCAGCAGATTATTGATCAGCAAAGATCCAAGCAGCGCGAGGATACCAAGGCAGCCTAGCTTTCGCGTTTTCTTTGGAACGAGCAAAATACATGACAGTACGATCCAGAATATGCCTGCGTTTCCAAGGCTCGTAATAAACACAACGATTGGCGTCAGCCATTGTGCGCGTATGTGCTCCTGGATAAAAAGCAGGATGTTAAGATCTATGCTGGTAATCCATTGTGGCATGGCAAAGCCTCCTTCTTCTTCCTTATTTTATTGTATTGCTGAAAACAGGATATGCCAGGAATGGAGGTTTGTCAATCTGCAAATTTTGAGTGGGTTACGAATGTAACTGTTGGTTGAGAGTTGTGTTTGGGTCTTACGAGGACGCTGGAGGAAGGGGCGCGGGGCTGGCTTCCGGTTCCGATTCCAAAATGTAAGGAGCCCTAAGCATCCTGCGGGAAGCTGTGGCACCGTCCGGGCGCGGCACCTAGTTCGCCCTGGCGTTCCGCCAGAAGCTAAAGGTGCCGCTTGGCTTCGCCCCTGCTTTTGTCGAGCAGGATACTAAGGGCTCCTAACATTTTTCCAACGGAACCGGAAGCCAGCCCCGCGCCCCTTCCTCCGGCTGGTTATCGCAAGCTCTAAATAAATAACTGCTGGAAGCCAATACAACATCCAAACAGCGATTCGTATGCTGCACTGTACCATCCAATCCAACTCATAGTTATTAGTTATAACGAAACAAAAAGCCGACAAAAAACTCCCTTTGCAGACAATGTCCCATTCGTTTTTGTAGAACTTGGGATAGCCAGCCGGGAGAGGGGATTGGCACGCCCTGGCTGCGCCTTTGGAAGAAGGTTTAGAAGCCCTTAGCATCC
>CAMUPC010000256.1 GCA_947090545.1 uncultured Eubacterium sp.
AGCCAGCAGCTAAAGGTGCCGCTTGGCTTCGCCCCTGCGTGATCGAGCAGGATGCTAAGGGCTCCTAACATTTTTCCACAGTCACAGGAAGCAAGCCCCGCTCCCCTTCCTCCGGCTGGCTTTTCAAAATGGTAAACAAATGGTTCTCTTCCCATGCCTTATGCTCCAAAAACAGTGTTCGTTTACATTCACCAAAACTGGACAAAATAAAAATAAACTGCTATCAATGGGGTAGATTATGAAAATTATACAAGGTTTTGGAAAAAAGATGAAAGATTTACGAGAGAAATCTGGACTTACACAAAAACAGCTTGCGGCTCAAATGGGATTGTCCAAATCTGCGATTTCGCAATACGAATCGCAGGAGAGGATTCCGTCACCGATATCCTTAATAAAGATTTCTAGTATCTTTCATGTCAGTTCAGATTATTTGCTTGGGATCGACAATAAAAATAGATTGGACTTATCAGGTCTGACAGACGAAGAAACGGAGATTATAGAACGCTTAGTTGACTCCATGAGAAGAAAGAATGAAAAAATAAAGAAATTTTAACCGACATCCATATGGGGTGTCGGTTTTTCCATTTTTTCCTGCAAATGCATATTATTTTCAGTTGTTCTTCTACCGATTGATCTTTACTTTTACTATATCGCCAAAGCACAACCATTTGATTTTTTAATTTTGCCTGAATGATCTTTTTAGACAACTCCACCGCAAAATCTGACTGATATAAAGCACATTGCTGACGCTGCCTTTTAGCATTGACATGTCCAGTAGACTGTAGCTTTCCAAATTAGTTTCCACCTTTAGAATAATAAGAAACAGGTATTCCACGTTTTAAGCACTCCTGCACCATTGTGTTGTCATTTGTGCATGTCCCATAATTGTAATGCTTTCTAATGTTTCTGCTGGAATCATCTTTTTCATTCCATCAGAATATTTCACAAAAAACCGATTTGCTTCTATACCTATATATGCATTATTTTCATTTACAAATAATAAACTCATTTTTGTTGTTGCTATGTCAGAATGTTAAAATCGCTTTTAATCTATTTACATAGCAGTTTCTCCTTTCTGTAATAATTGTGGTGCTTCTTCTGCAACAGGGGTGTTTCCGTCCCCTCCTGGGATTTTCTCCTTACAAATTAAAGATAGTTGAACAGCAGGTCAATGATGTATATAGTTTCCGTCCCCTCCTGGGGTTTTCTCCTTACAAATATGCTACCACGGTTACGGATCGGAATAGTGGTTATGCGGTTTCCGTCCCCTCACGGGGATTCATTTTTTGTTTTAACTATTGACTTTTTAAACAATGTGTGCTACAAGTTTCCGTCCCCTCACGGGGATTCATCCTCTTCAATCCTCTCCCCCACACCCCGCCATCCAAGTCATCTCCCACCCGCCACCGCGCGGCAAACCATTTTCTCCCCACTCTCACCATCACCAACCCTAAAAAACACCCCAAACTCCCTCTATTTTCAAGGCGCGCCGAAAAACACACATCCAGCCACACCTTTTCCCTCCGCCATACATCCCTCAAGCATCAAGAAGCATCCTTCCTGCCACCCATCCTGCCCTGGTCCTCATTGCCAATCCTCATCCCTCCCATCCCCATAGCCGTCTTAATCCCAACCCCCGCAAACTCTCCAAACCTCACAAGCAGCCTGACATAATTTGCCATCGTATCCGTACCGTTAAGCTTCACCCGCATCTCTCCCTTAAACGACGGTATTTTAACCCCCTCCAGAGGAAACGCCGTGCTCCTTAACCGATACTGCGTAATCACACTGCTGCCCGCAAGCTGCCGCAGCGTCTCTTCGTCATACAGATCCAGATCCGCAGACACCGCACTGTATTTATTCATCAGGCTTTGGTAAATATACCTCATATCCGGCATAATCACATAGCGCCCGCCGCTTTTAAAGGACGTCGGCGTCAAAAATTCCAGGTTCAGACACCTGCTGCACGTATCCGAATAAAATTCATCCAAAAGCTCCTGATAGGGCATCGTCCTGACTTCTTTTCTACAGATTTTAATATGCATCCGCTTCTTTTCCAGATAAAATTCCCCAAACCGGCTGTCTAACAACGGAAAAAGAATCTGCTGGTAAGCCTCTGCCGTCAGTGTTTTGACACGCCATTTCATTTTATCCGCACGTTCCAGATACTGGCTGTAAGGCTTTAGCCCCTGCTCATGCAGCTTCTGCGCATAACCGCTGTCAATCTGTTCCATTAAAACCCCTTGCAGATTAGACGACTGATAGTATCCAAACTCCGCACTGTCTGCTTCTAATTCCATCGTAAGCTCTGCCAACATGTTAATCCCTCTCCCATCCTTCTTAGTTTATATTACGAAACTTCTGCCATCTTTGCATCATCCCAGGCAATGCCGCCCTCTTTCACTTCCGCATCCGCATCACATAATACAAAAGCCCCGTCAAATCCGCAAGCCCCCATCCAATCGGAATCGCCCACCAGATCCCCGCCGCACCAACAGTCGGCGCGAGCGCATACGCGAGCACAACACGCGTCCCCAGCGAGATCACCGTCAGCACAACAGACATCGACGGCTTCCCAAGCGCCCGGTAAAGCCCGTAAAATAAAAACAGGCACCCAATCCCGCAGTAAAACGGCGCCACAATCCGCAGATACCGGATGCCTTCTAAAAGGATCGCTGTCTGAGCCGCTTTGATAAAAATAAGCATCATCGGCTCCGCCAGCACCCAGATCAGCAGGGATACGGCAAGGCAGTAGCAAAGGACAGTAAATACCGCACAGCGGATGCCGCAAGAAACCCGCTTCTGCTGCCCTGCGCCTTTGTTTTGGGCGATAAATGTAGAAAAAGCATTTGCATATTCCTGCGCAGGCATATAGGCAAACGCTTCGATCTTGACCGCAGCCGCAAACGCCGCCATAACGACCGTCCCAAAGCTGTTGACCAAGCCCTGGACCAACAGGATGCCAAGATTCATGACAGACTGCTGCATACAGGTAAGAACGGAATAGCTCGCGATCGTTGCAAGACAGCCCTTTTGTACCTGAAAACGGCGAAACGCACGCCGCATTGTAGGCTCCCCGGCAAGCACAAAAAGCCCGATCCCAAGCGCCGCCAAATACTGCGAAATTACAGTTGCAAAAGCAGCGCCATGCGTTCCCCAGGAAAATACCGCTACAAACAGCAGGTCAAGCAGGATATTGGACACCGTGGAAACGCCCAGAAAGACAAGCGGGATAAACGAGTTGCCGACAGCCTTTAAATACGCGGCAAAAAAATTGTAGGCGGCAACAGCGGGAATCCCCCAAAAGACCAGGACGAGATAATCCCTTGTCATACGTGTGATCTCCTGTGGAATCTGCATCCACCGCACAAGCGCGTCCACGCCCAGCAGCGAAAGCGCTGTCAGTGCCGCCGCCACAGCCGCCAGCAGCAGAAAGGACGCGCAGATGCTGTCTTGCAGCTCTTTGCGATCCTGCCTGCCAAAGCAGAGGGAAAATACCGTCCCGCTGCCCATGCACAGCCCCAGCAGCACCGACGTCAAAAATGTCATCAGCGCAAATGCCGCGCCGACGGCTGCAAGGGCATCCGGCCCAACCATATGCCCGACCACCCACGTATCTACGATATTATAGCCCTGCTGCAACAGATTTCCAAAAATCATCGGCAGCGCAAACAAAGACATCGTGTGCATGACACGCCCTTTGGTCAGATCCTGCTGGTTCGCCATCTCTTTGCTCCTCAATTGCATTCTTCCGCACCCGCAGCCTTTTTAAGCTTAAACTTGCCCATCTCCTGTTCCATCGCCCCGGATACTGCCGTCAGGCTTTCTACCCCGCTTTGGATGCCTTTCAGCTCTTCTTCCATCGAAGCTGCCGCTTCCCCGGATAATTCCTCGGCGGTCTTGGAAATTTCACAGATCCGCTGCGCAGAGCCAACAATCCTTCGGTCGATCTCGTACATCTCTTCGATCAGCCCGTCCATATCCGCGGCAAAGTTGCCCGTCTGCTCTGTCGTCCTCGTAAAGTCAAAAAAGATCTCCTCTGTCTTTTGTACCGCCTTTACCTGTGCCTCCATCATCTGTTTCAGGTTTTCCGTCTGCCCTACGATGCCTGCAATATCGCCGCAGAACTCTTCCATCTTCTTCTCGATATCCGATGCAGCCTTCGTGGAATCCGACGCCAGCTTTCCAATCGACTCAGCCACAACCGCGAACCCTCTCCCGTGTTCCCCTGCCCTTGCCGCTTCAATGCTGGCATTGAGCGCAAGCAGCTCAGTTTCTGAGGAAATGCTGCCAATCGCCCTTACAATCTCAGAAATATTGGACGAATGCTCTTTTAGCAGGCTGATTTTTTCATAAGACTGCATCAGGCTGCCCGTAACTTCATTGTTGCGCGCTTCCAGCTCCCGGATACTTTTGATCCCGTTTTCTCCTGACTGGATCGTATGCTCCGCCTCCTGCAACAGCTCGCCGCTTTTTCGCTTCAGATCCGCAAACCACTCCTCCAGCAGCGCAACCTGCTCTACGACCTGGTTAACCTCAACTGTCTGCGCCGCCGTGCCATCTGAAATGCCCTGCATCGAATCGCTGATTGCGCGGACTTTTGACTCCATTGCCTGCAAATGCCCCGAACAATGCAGCAAATCCTTCGTAAAATCCTGCATATGCAGCAGTACGCCCGAGATCCTGCCAGCCATAATATTATAGCTCTTCGCCAACTGCCCAACTTCATTTTGGCTGCTTTCCGCTGCCGGAACAGAAAAATCGCCTTCTGACGCATCCTTCATTAAGCCTGAAATCGAAATGACCGGAAGCGTCAGCCTGCGCGCCAGATGCAGCACAATAAAGGCAACCGCCGCTGCCGCAGCCAAAGAAATTGCTGCCGCCGCTGCCGCCATCCGGTACACCATCGCCATAGCCGCGCTTTTTTTCTGCAACGTAACGAGCGACCAGGAATCGGATTTTCCCTGCAACAGAATCGTTTCATAGCTCGCATAGTAAGCTTCCCCGTCATAAGAGATTTTGCGGCTGCCGCTGCTGCCTGCCATCACATCACCAATGACCTGTTCCATATCGCCGGAAATGTCAAACGCAAGCTGTTCGGTCACGATGCTTCCGTCCGCATCCAGCGTCGGATTACCCGCAGCGTCTTTCACCGAGACAGTGCGCGTCTTTTCTTTATAATTATACTGTTCCTCAATCTGAACCTGCTGCGGGTGCGCGACCACCACGCCTTCCCCATCGATTACAAAGCAGCTCCTTCCGTCCGCCTCATCCGAGTGCTCGCCGATTAAGTCCTGCAAAAAATCCAGCTTTAAATCAGCCGCATAGATCCCCTTTAACACGCCCTGCTCATACATCGGAAAAAATACCGAAGCGCACGGCATCCCGGTTGCAACCGAATAATAGGACTTGGAAACGAACGGCTCCTGCTCGTTTAGCACCTGTGTAAACCACCATCTCGCAGAACGGTCTGCAAGCTCCCCAGCAGAACGCCCGGTCTGCATTCCGTCCGTCCCCTGTATGTATATCTGGTCCAGATAATCATTCCGTTCCACACACTTTTGCAAAATCGGCGTCTGTACCTTCGTATCCATCGTAAGAATGCTCGGATTGTCAGACAGCTCCTCATTCACATGGTATGCCTGATCCATAAAGCCGGAAACCTCGCCCGCGATCAGGTGCGTAAGCTGGCTGTTCCTGTCATGGATTTCCTGCTCATACGACGCCGTAAAAAGAAACAGCACGGCGGCGGGCAGTGCTATCGCAAGAGCGATCATTGGAACCAGCAGTTGTATGAAAATACTTTTTTTCCTCATTTGAAAATTCCTCTCTTAAGAACGTGCAGATTTGACCTATGGTATTAAGAGAAAACGCCGGAATCTCAGGCTTTCCGGCGTTCCTGTTAACACTATAACATAGTTAAGGGCTATTTTCAAACAGAAAAAACAATGTGAGGTTATTTATTCGTGTGATTGGGACGCTGGAGGGAGGGGCGCGGGGCTTGCTTCCGGTTCCGATTCCAAAATGTAAGGAGCCCTAAGCA
>CAMUPC010000257.1 GCA_947090545.1 uncultured Eubacterium sp.
TCGATCACACAGGGGCGAAGCCAAGCGGCACCTTTAGCTGCTGGCGGAACGCCAGTGCGAACTAGGTGCCGCGCCCGGACGGTGCCACAGCGTTTCCGCAGGATGCTTAGGGCTCCTTACATTTTGGAACCGGAACAGGAAGCAAGCCCCGCGCCCTTTCCTCCAGCGTTTGTTTCTCAAAAAATGCAACACTTGACCGAAATGGTTTCCCAGACGGCTTTACACCTTTTATGCAATTTGTTATGATAAAGTTATCAACAAAAAATGCAGATCATGAGGGTGGTTATGAAAAAATAAAACAACAGCTTGCGTTTGAAAAGAAATGTATTGGGCGAAAACTTTACCAGAAGCCACCGTTAACAGACAATCATCTGTAACGAAATAATAAATCTAAACAGGTGCAAAGCCTTTATTGCATGATCCAAGGGCTTTGCACCTTTTAATTTTGCAAGTATTTATAAGTACTGGCGGTATCACTCTTTTCTTTTATTTTTCCACTTCCTGCATCTTCATCGCACGTACTTTCAAAGGCAGCCCAAACAACGTAATAAATCCTTCTGCGTCATGATGGTCATACAGGTCTCCTGTCGTGAAGCTTGCGAGCGATTCGCTGTACAGGGAGTAAGGCGAGGTGGTGCCTGCTTTGATAATATTTCCTTTATAAAGGCGGAACTTTACTTCGCCGGTTACGTATTTTTGGGTCGATTCCACAAATGCCTGTACTGCTTCGCGCAGTGGGGTGAACCATTTGCCTTCGTATACGATCTGAGCCATTTTGTTGCCCATGTCTTTTTTGACATCCATGGTTGCGCGGTCTAAGACAAGCTCTTCCAGTTGTTTTTGTGCTTCCATCAGGATGGTTCCGCCAGGAGTCTCGTATACGCCGCGGCTCTTCATGCCGACGACGCGGTTTTCCACGATGTCGACGATGCCGATGCCGTGCTTGCCGCCTAAGCGGTTCAGTTCGCGGATAATGTCGGAGACTTTCATCTGTTTGCCGTTGATGGATTTTGGTACGCCGGATTCAAATGTCATTGTAACGTATTCGCCTTCGTCCGGTGCTTTTTCAGGAGATACGCCCAGGACTAACAGGTGGTCGTAGTTCGGCTCGTTTGCCGGGTCCTCCAGCTCCAGTCCTTCGTGGCTGATGTGCCATAAGTTGCGGTCACGGCTGTAGCTGTTGTCCGCGGAAAATGGGAGGTTGATGCCGTGTGCCTTGCAGTATTCGATCTCGGATTCACGGGAGTCCATCGTCCATTTGTCGTCGCGCCATGCAGCGATAATTTTCAGGTCTGGCGCGAGTGCTTTGATCGTCAGCTCAAAACGGATCTGGTCGTTGCCTTTTCCGGTAGCGCCGTGGCAGATGGCGCTGGCGCCTTCTTTTCTTGCGATTTCGACTAATTTTTTGGCAATGCCTGGGCGTGCCATCGATGTGCCGAGTAAGTATTTGTTTTCGTAAACGGCGCCTGCCTGTACGCAAGGGATAATGTATTCGTCGCAAAATTCGTCTGTGATGTCCTCGATATATAATTTTGCGGCGCCGGATAATTTTGCACGCTCTTCCAGCCCGTCCAGCTCGCTTTCCTGCCCGCAGTCTACGCAGCAGCAGATGACTTCATAGTCATAATTTTCTTTCAGCCACGGGATAATGGCTGTGGTGTCCAGTCCGCCGGAATATGCTAAGACAACTTTTTCTTTCATAGTATGTTACGTCCTTTCTGAATATGATAATATATTTGGATCGTTTTGAATCGCTTATTAATATACAACACTTATTCTCGAAACGCAAGTGATTTTTTATGCAAAAAAATAAATATTTATTCGGCCTGATGTGGTAAAAATGCCAGGGCGCAGAAGGAAACGGGAAACTGCGTGCCAGAATGTGCGGCGGCATATATGCAGATGGACGGATTAGGATTGGAAAAATGGAAAATTATGCATATTTTTTGAAAAAGGATGCATAAAAACAATTTTTATGCATAAATATTCACAAATCGGCAAAAAAGCTGATAAAATGCTTGTGCTTTCGGGTTGTTTATATTATAGTAATATAGATTTGTTTGCGAGCGAAAGCCGGGAACGATAGTTTGAAAATATAAGAGGTGGATCATGATAAAAGCAGGAATTATAGGGGCGACCGGGTATGCCGGCGCAGAGCTTGCCAGGATTTTGGCAGGGCATCAAAACGTACAGGTTATTTGGCTTGGTTCCAGGAGTTATCTGGGACAGGCGTATGCGTCGGTATATCAGAACATGGCTGAGATTATCGAGCAAAGCTGTCTGGATGACAATATCGGGGAGCTGGCAAAGCAGGCGGATGTTGTATTTACAGCGACGCCGCAGGGGTATCTGGCGTCCGTGATGAAGGAAGAATATTTGGAGCAGGCGAGGTTTATTGATTTGAGCGCGGATTACCGGTTTAAGGATGTGGCTGTGTATGAGCAGTGGTACCAGATCGGGCACAAATCCCCGCAGTTTATGAAAGAGGCGGTATACGGGCTGTGCGAATTAAACCGGGAAGCCGTAAAGCAGGCGCGGCTTGTGGCAAATCCAGGCTGTTATACGACCTGTTCGATTCTGACGGCTTACCCGCTTATAAAGGAAGGGCTGATTGACCCGGATACGCTGATTGTCGATGCAAAAAGCGGCACGTCCGGCGCGGGAAGGGGCGCAAAGGTAAACAACCTGTTCTGTGAGGTTAACGAAAATATCAAAGCGTATGGCGTCACGTCGCACAGGCATACGCCGGAGATCGAAGAGCAGCTTGGCTATGCAGCGGGGCGTCCGGTTACGATCAGCTTTACACCGCACCTGGTGCCGATGAACCGGGGCATCCTTGCGACAGAGTATGCTTCGCTAAAAAGAAAGCCAGACGGGAGCCTTCCGACAGAGGAGGAGATTCGGGAGGTTTATAAGCAGTATTACGCGAAAGAAACGTTTATCCGGGTGCTGGAACCGGGCGTTTATCCAGAGACAAGATGGGTAGAGGGCAGCAATTATGTAGACTTGAATTTTAAAATCGACCCGCGCACCGGGCGCATTGTGATGATCGGCGCGCTCGATAATCTGGTAAAAGGCGCGGCGGGACAGGCGGTGCAGAATATGAACCTGATGTTCGGGCTGCCGGAAACAGAAGGGCTTTCGATGGCGCCGCTGTTTCCGTAGCAGAAGAAAAGGGCATGGCAGCGTGCTTAGCCGCCGCACACGAAATGGAAGGACAGCAGAAAATGAGGATAGAAAAAGAAGAAAAAGGGCAACCGACAGCGGAGGGATGCAAAGCACCGCAGATAACCGTGCGGGAAATGAAAATAGAGGATTACGACAGCGTCCGTGCGCTTTGGATGACGATTCACGGCTTTGGCATCCGCTCGATCGATGATTCGCGGGAAGGGGTCAGCCGGTTTTTAAAGCGCAATCCTTCTACAAGCGTCGTGGCAGAGGACGGCGGGCGTGTAGTCGGGGCGATCTTATGCGGGCATGACGGCAGGCGCGGCTGCTTTTACCATGTCTGTGTCCATGAGGAGTACCGCAAAAGAGGGATTGGAAAGGCGATGGCTGTCTTTGCGATGAAGGCGCTGCAAAAAGAAGAGATTAACAAGGTTTCCCTGATTGCGTTTAAGCAAAACGAGGTCGGGAACCATTTTTGGAAACGCGTCGGCTGGACGTTCCGCGAGGATTTGAATTATTATGATTTTACGCTGAATACGGCAAATATCACAAAATTTAACCAGTAAACAGCCGAAATCAAATTTTGTTACAGAAAGAAGGAGTTTGAAATGGAAGACAGGTCAATGGAGGAACTGTTGAAAAAGGCGTCTGTCCTGATAGAAGCGCTGCCTTATATCCAGCGCTTTAACCGTAAGATTATCGTTGTAAAATACGGCGGCAGCGCCATGGTGGACGAGGAGTTAAAACGCAGCGTGATCGAGGATGTTACGCTGCTAAAGCTGGTAGGATTTAAGCCGATTATCGTGCATGGCGGCGGAAAGGAGATCAGCCGCTGGGTGGAAAAATCCGGTATGGAGCCAAGATTTGTCAATGGGCTTCGGGTAACGGACGAGCCGACGATGGAGATTGCGGAGATGGTTTTAAACAAGGTAAACAAATCACTCGTACAGCTTGTGGAGCAGCTTGGCGTGCTCGCAGTCGGTGTCAGCGGCAAGGACGGCGGGATGCTTAAGGTCGATAAAAAATACGCGGACGGAAAAGATATCGGCTTTGTCGGCGATATCAGGGAAGTCAACCCGAAGATCCTGTATGACCTGCTGGAAAAGGATTTCCTGCCGATTGTGGCGCCGATTGGACTGGACGATCAATACCAGACCTACAATATCAATGCGGATGATGCGGCATGTGCCATTGCAAGGGCAGTTTCCGCCGAGAAGCTTGCCTTTTTAACAGATATCGAAGGGGTTTATAAAGACCCGAAAGACCCGTCCACCCTGATCTCAGAGCTTCCGGTATCAGAGGCGAAAAAACTGATTGACAGCGGCTTTATCGGCGGGGGAATGCTGCCGAAGCTTGGAAACTGTATGGACGCTATTGAAAACGGGGTGTCCAGGGTGCATATTTTGGACGGCAGGATTCCGCACTGCCTGCTGCTTGAGATCTTTACAAACAGAGGAATCGGCACGGCAATTTTAGGAGATAAGGAGACGAAATATTATCATGAGTAAACAGCAATACATGGAACACGCAGACCAAATGCTTTTACATACCTACAACCGTTTTCCGGTTGTCTTTGACTATGGAAAAGGCGTGCGCCTGTATGATACGGAAGGAAAGGAATATCTGGACTTTGCGTCAGGCATCGGCGTGATGGCTTTCGGCTATGGCGTGCAGGAATATAACGATGCGTTAAAGGCACAGGTGGATAAGCTGCTGCACACATCCAACCTGTATTATAACGTGCCGGTTACAGAAGCGGCAGGCAAAGTATTAAAGGCGTCCGGGATGGACCGGATTTTCTTTACAAACAGTGGTACAGAAGCGATTGAAGGGGCGATAAAAGCCGCGAAAAAATATGCTTACACAAGGGACGGACATGCGGGGCATGAGATCATTGCCATGCACGGATCTTTTCACGGAAGGAGCATCGGCGCTTTGTCAGTGACCGGCAACGCACATTACCAGGAGCCGTTTGAGCCTCTGATGGGCGGGGTGCGGTTTGCAAACCTGAATGATTTAGAAAGCGTAAAAGCGCAGGTTACGGACAAAACCTGTGCCATATTGCTGGAGACGATTCAGGGAGAAAGCGGGATTCATCCGGCAAGCCGGGAGTTTTTGGAAGGCGTGCGCGCACTTTGCGATGCCAAGGATATCCTGCTGATTTTAGACGAGATCCAGTGCGGCATGGGGCGTACCGGACAGATGTACGCCTGGCAGAATTACGGGGTAAAGCCGGATCTTATGACAACGGCAAAAGCGCTTGGATGCGGCGTGCCGGTCGGTGCGTTTTTAATGACGGAGCGTGTGGCTTTGAAGTCGCTTGCGCCTGGCGACCATGGGACGACGTACGGGGGCAACCCGTTTGTTGGCGCTGCGGTCAGCAAGGTGTTTGATTTGTTTGAAAGCAGGCATGTCTTGGAACATGTCAGGAGTATCAGCGGGTATTTGGAGCAGAAGCTGGATGAGATGGTGCAAAAGTATGAATGCTTGACTGGGCGCCGTGGTATGGGGCTGATGCAGGGAATTGTGACGAGTAAGCCTGCGTCGGAGATTTGTGCGAAGGCATTGGAAGCGGGGCTGATATTGATAACGGCTGGTGCGGATGTGCTGAGGCTGCTGCCGCCGCTTGTGATTGTGGAGGCGGATGTGGATGAAATGGTTGCAAAGCTGGCGGGGGTGCTGGATATGATTGGGTAGTGCGGAAGGGACGCTGGGAGAGGGGATTGGCACGCCCTGGCTGCGTCCGTTCCAGAAGGTTAAGAATCCCTAAGCATCCTGCGGTTACGCTG
>CAMUPC010000258.1 GCA_947090545.1 uncultured Eubacterium sp.
CTTCTGGAACGGACGCAGCCAGGGCGTGCCAATCCCCTCTCCCAGCGTCCCTCCCCGCAAAAACCAACAAAATAGGCATCCCACCCTCCCCGCAAAAAAAATGCAACACTCTGATCCCGTCATCCTATAAAACGTAACTTCTGATCAAAAGGTCGCACATTTTTAGAAAATTTTTCCAAAACCCACCAAAAACACCCCATCTCAAAAAAGCATCCCCGCCAGCTCCTCTCCCGCCTTCTCAGCCTCCCACTTGCGTACCGTCAGCTCCGCCCTCTTCACGCTGCCCTGATCCGACACCGCCATCGCCGTCAGCGTCAGCATATCCTCCTGGATACTCGCATACGCTCCTACCGGCGCCTGGCATCCCCCGCCAAACGCCCGGATAAAGCTGCGTTCCGCCAATGCCTGCCATCTGGCGTTCTCGTCGAAGAACGGCGCAAGCAGGCTTCGGTCAAAATCTTTTCTGCCCTGTACGGCAAGTATGCCTTGTCCAGCGGCGGGTACCATTTCCCTGATGGAAAACAGGCGGCTGACGCGGTGGGAAAGCCCCAGGCGCAAAAGCCCGGCGGCGGCAAGCACAAGGGCTCCGTATTCTCCGCTGTCCAGTTTTTGCAGACGGGATAGGACATTTCCTCTGACGAGCTTTACCGTGCAGCCGGGAAACAGCTCTGCCAACTGTGCGGCACGCCGGGGGCTGGATGTGCCGATTGGCAGGTGAAGATCCGGGCTGGGCTTGGCTGTTTGAATTGAAGCGGGCAGCACAAGGGCGTCCTGCGGCGCTTCCCTGCGGGAATAGCCAAGGACTGGGAAAGCGTCTGGGATTTCTGTTGGAAGATCTTTTAATGAATGGATGGACAGGTCGGTACGCCCTTCCATTAAGGCTTGGTCAAGCTCTTTTACAAACAGCCCTTTGCCTCCGATCTCATCCAGCCTGCGGCTTAGGAGCCTGTCGCCGGTTGTTTTCATTTTTACAAGCACCACTTCGGTATCCGGGCGGTGTGCTTTGATGGACTGCAAAAGCAGCTCCGCCTGTGCTACGGCAAGGGCGCTTTGTCTTGTTCCGATTCGTATGATGTTTTTCATCCTGCCTGTGCTCCTTATTGATGCAAATGACTCGTGCCCTCTTCCTGCGGTGCTAGATCGTCCAGCCTGCGCAGCTTTTCACAAAACCGTGCTGTCTTTTTATGGTTTCCGTCTGTGCTCGTAACACCGATAACAAGCTGCTCCCGTTCTACCAGCGCCGGGAAATAAAAATCACACTGGCTGCTGTCCGAAGCGTTGTTGACAGGGATTCCCTTGTTTTTGCATTCTTCTGCGATCGCTGCATTTACTTGATGGTCGTCGGTTGCCGCCAGCACATAATCGGCGTGTTCCTGTTCGATTTCGCCCGGGCGGTAAGCGTGCTCTTTGAGCAGAAGCTGTCCGGGGGTTTTTGCAGGTAATTCTAGGGACAGCTCCCGTATTTTTGTCCCGATCTCAGGGGCTGTTACCGTCACACAGGCTCCGTAGCGCAGCAGGGCGCTTACCCTGCGCGCCGCGATCTGCCCTGCTCCAAATACAGACACGGTTTTCCCGGAAAGGTTTACAAATAATGGAAAATATGCTGGCATCCGTTTGTCTCCTGCTGCTGTTTAATAGTGAATCTGTTCCAAAACCTCCACGCAGCGGCGCAGTTCTTCCCGTCCAAGCCCGTCACGCAGTGTATACAGTATTTTGTCTACGACCTTTTGCGCACTGTCGTCCAATGCTTCCAAAAGCATCCGCTGCTCCTCTTCGTGCAGCGATCCTGTAACGCGGCGCATCCGCCAGCACAGCTCCTTTGACGCCTGGCGCCCGACCTGCTGCATTCTGGGAATCAGGTCCCGGCATTCGCACCAGTCGTTCCACTCTGCGAGCTTTTGGGACAGTATTTTTTCTGCTTCCTGCCGCTGTACGGACGCCTGTGCGGACGCGGCATCGGTTTGGAACGAATCAATATCATATAAGTCCACGCCGTTAAGCTGCGCGATCTCTTCTTCCATATCCCGCGGCACGGCAAGGTCAATAAACACCTGTTTTCTGGCGCCTGCCCCTCTTGCCCGCGCTAATTCCTCTTTTCTGATCGTAAGGTTCGGGCTGACTGTCGCTGACAGCACGAGATCGCACTCTGGTATCCTTTCATACCGCTCGCCATAGTGGATTCTATCGCATCCGGGCGGGATCTGTACCATTCCGCTGCGGTACTGGCGCACGGTAACGGTCACGGACGCCCCCGCGTCCCGCAGCGCCAGCGCCGCTGTCTTGCCCATTACACCGTTGCCGATTACCAGGCAGTTCTTGTTTTCCAGCGTAAAGCCCTGCTGCCTGAGCTTTGCCAGTGCCACATGCACCGCCGAGGTATCGGTATGTACAAACAGTTCCTTTGCCTTTACTTCCTTTCCTGCCGTCACCGCACAGCGGAACAGTACCTCCAGCACCGGATCGGTACAGTACAGCTCACGCGCCCGGTTTAGCGCATCCTTGATCTGTGCCAGTATCTGCCCTTCCCCCAGTATCCTGGACTTTAATCCTGCCGCCAGGTACATCAGGTGCATGGCGGCATCCTCGCCGTCTCTTGCCTGAAAACAAGACGCATACTCCATAACCGGAAGCTGGCAGCATTCCTCAAGCAGCGTGGAAAGGCACAGCCCTTCCTGCTCCGTGCTGACATACAGCTCCATCCGGTTGCACGTAGACAGCAGGATACAGCCCCTAACCCCGGGACGTTGTTTGATCTGCTCCATCGCGCGCCCAGCCTGTGAAGCTGTAAATGCAAACAGCTCCCGGATTTTCACGCCAGCGCTGCTGTGGTCAATCCCGACCATCTGGATCTTCCTTTCAGCCCGCATAATTTTGCCACTGCTCCAGCACACCGATCAATTTTTCATTTTCCTCATGGCTGCGGACGCCAATCCGGTAGTAGCCTTCCGGCAGCCCTTCAAAATTACTGCAATCCCGCAGCATAATGCCGCGCATCATACTAAACGCATGGAGCCTTGGGCGGCTTTTAAAAAAGATAAAATTGGCTTCCCCTCTCGCCTGTGTAATGCCGATCCGCGTAAGCTGCTCAAGCAGCCAGGAACGCTGTTTTGCTGTCTCCTGCACCGTTTTTTCCAAAAATTCATGCTCTTTTGTACAGGCGATCCCTGCCCGCTGCGCTACCGCCGATACCATCCAGGACTGCAACGCGCCATGCAGCTTTTCCATCAGCTCCTGGTCGGTGCACAGCCCGTAGCCGAGCCGGATGCCCGGCATTGCAAATATTTTGGTAAATTCCTTGAGAATAAACAGGGAGCCCGGCGCATCCTGCGCACGCATCGAGATATCCGCCGCGCTTTCCACATAATCCAGATAGCACTCATCCAATACAAGCAGCGTGCCTGTCTGCTCGCAGCGCTTTAATACCTGCATCAGATATTCCCTGTCATACAAAATCGCCGCCGGATTGTTCGGGTTGCACCAAAATACCAGATCGATCTCTTTGGTAATATGCTCCAGAAAATCCTCCAAAGGGACATGAAAGCTGTCTGCTTCCTGCGTATAATAGTATACCATCTCGCACTGTGCCATGGACAGCGAGCGGGTATATTCTTCAAAGCCCGGCGTTGGGAGCAGCGCTTTTTTCGGATGTAATACCTGTGTCAGCAGCCGGACAATTTCAGAAGCGCCGTTGCCGCAGAATACCTGCTCCGGCTTTACGCCTTCCCACTGCGCCACATGCTCATTGATCGTCCCCTGGTACTCCTGCGGAAACTGTACGGCAGCCGTAAGCCCGCTTCGCGCCGCCTGCATGACCTTGTCTGGAATCCCTAAAAAATTACTGTTTGCTGAAAAATCGATACATGTATTTTGAAAAAACACATTCCCTCCATGCTGAAACATCCTTTGCTCCTTTCTGGCTGTCTACTTCCTGTTTCCAAAAAAATCAGAAAGCGTTGTGCTAAGCTGCTGCGGATCGATTGGCTTCGCCACATGCGCGTTCATTCCTGCCTCCAGCGCTTCTTTTACATCTTCTGCAAACGCATTTGCAGTCATTGCAATAATCGGGATCTGCTGTGCATCCTGCCTGTCCATGCCGCGGATCTTTCTCGTCGCATCGTATCCGTTCATCACCGGCATCTGCACATCCATCAGGACCGCGTCATACCTGCCCGGTGCGGAACGCGCAAACTCCTCTACGGCAAGCTGCCCGTTCTCCACTACTTTACAAGTCGCCTCCTGCATGGACAAAACCTCGCTTAGTATTTCCGCATTCAGCTCGACATCCTCTGCCACGAGGAAATGCCTGCCTGCAAGCGACGGTACGTTTTCCTCCTGCCTGCCGCCTTTTTCGCCTTCCATGCGAAGCTGCTTTAGCCGTTCCCTGAAATTTGCCACAAAAAACGGCTTCGGCAAAAACGCATTGATGCCGGCACGCACAGCCTCCTGCTCGATCTGCGTCCATTCATAAGCTGTCAGCACAAGAATCGGTATCTCAGAAGAAATGAGCCTGCGGATGCTTCTCGCTGTCTCCAGCCCGTCCATCTTAGGCATCTTCCAGTCAATCAGGATCACATGGTACTCCCGATGCTGCAAAGCCGCCTGCCGTATCCTGTCCATTGCCTGTTTTCCGCTTAACGCATAGTCAATATGGACGCCCGTATCCGCCATCAGGTTTTTAATATTCTCGCAGACCTCCAGTTCGTCGTCTACGACAAGGATATTGGAAATGCCGCAGCGCTCCCAGAACTTGGCATCCATATTTTTATCCGGGATGCGCAGGCAGACACGTATGGTAAAGGTGCTTCCCTTGCCAGGCTCGCTGTGTACCTCGATCGTACCGCCCATCATATCCACAATATTTTTCGTAATCGCCATTCCAAGCCCGGTACCTTGTACCTTTCTCGTTGTATTGTTATCCGCACGGGTAAACGCGTCGAAGATTTTTTCACAGTATTCCGGCGTCATGCCGTATCCATTATCCTCTACAGAGATCGTAAGGTTTTGAAAATCACGCGATACAGGCTGTTCTCCAACGACCCGAAGCTTAATATGCCCGCCTTCCTGCGTATATTTCACAGCATTTGACAGCAGGTTAATCAGCACCTGGTTCATCCTCGTCTCGTCTCCGATCAACTGCTCATGCTGCAAGCCTCTGACATAGACGTCAAACGTCTGGTTTTTCGCGTTTGTCTGCGGACGGATCACCGTATCGACCGCAGCTACCGTATCGGCAAGCTCGAACTCACTGATATTGAGCACCATCTTGCCGCTTTCAATCTTGCTGATATCCAGCACGTCGTTGATTAAGCTCAGTAAATGCTGGCTGGAAGCAATGACCTTTTTCGTATACTCCCTGACCTTGGCAGGATTGTCCGCGTCCCGCATCAGCAGTGCAGAAAACCCGATAATCGCGTTCATTGGTGTGCGGATATCGTGGCTCATATTTGACAAAAATGAGGATTTTGCCCTATTTGCTGATTCTGCCTCTTCCAGTGCGTCCTGCATCTGCCTTACCTGCTCTTCAAGCTTCCTGATCCGCTCTTTGTCTGAACGGTTTTTCCCTGTTACGTTATCCATATCCTTTTCCTGACAGCTCCAATCTGAACAATTCGATCCTTTTCCTATTTATATAAAGCTTTGTGGGTGCTTTTTTTGTGCACCTTTTTTCAAAGCGGTTGGTTTAACAGTTGATTTTGTAAAAAGAACAGGATAATTATAACATTCCTGATGTGCAATATCAAGAGTCATAGTTATCCTGTCCTGAAGAAACCCCAAAGAAACGTATGAACAGAGTGAGGGAATGTATCGTTTAGTGAGGTGTTTTTTTTGAGGAAAGGACGCTGGAGGAAGGGGCGCGGGGCTGGCTTCCTGTTCCGGTTCCAAAATGTAAGGAGCCCTAAGCATCCTGCGGGAACGCTGTGGCACCGGACGG
>CAMUPC010000259.1 GCA_947090545.1 uncultured Eubacterium sp.
GGTTCAGCAGGATGCTAAGGGCTTCTAAACCTTCTTCCAAGGCCGCAGCCAGGGTATGCCAATCCCCTCTCCCGGCTGTTTTTCGCAAGTTCTACAAAAGAATGCATCCAAGTATAGGGGGTTTTGGCAATGGTATGAACTGACAGTACAGAGCTTGGGCTTCTGCTGTATGGTGTGCTGTCTGTGAGTATAATTTAGTTAGAGCTTGGAGGACAAGCCAAAGGAAGGGCGGCTGTCTTTGCCAAACTCTAAGCAAGTATACCTGCACAAGCGGTACGATACGATTCGTTGTTTTCTGAAAGAAAAGCCAGCCGAGAGAGGGAATGATGTTTTCAGAAAATGCCAGCCAACAATACGCAGCGCCTGGGAAAACCAGCCGGGAGAGGAAATGGTATTTCCCGGAAAAAAATCAGCCTGTAATACGCAGCACTTGGGAAAATAAGCCGAGAAAAGGAAATATGTTTTTCAGAAAGAAAAGCCAGCCGAGAGAGGGAATGATATTTCCAGAAAAATGCCAGCCCGCAATACGCGTCGCCTGGGAAAATCAGTCGGGAGAGGGAATGGTATTTCCCGGAAGAAAAACCAGCCCGCAATACACAGCACTTGGGAAAACCAGCCGAGAGAAGGAAATATGTTATTCAGAAATAAAAACCAGCCGGGAGAAGGAACGGTATTTCCCGGAAAAAAATCCAGCCCGCAATACGCAGCGCCTGGAAAGATCAGCCGGGAGAGGGGATTGGTACGTCCTGGCTGCGGCCTTGGAAGAAGGTTTAGAAGCTCTTAGCATCCTGCTGAACCAAAGCAGGGGCGAAGCCAAGCGGCACCTTTAGCTGCTGGCTGCAAGCCAGGGCGAACTAGGTGCCGCGCCCGGACGGTGCCACAGCTTTCCGCAGGATGCTTAGCGCTTCTTAACCTTCTGGAACGGACGCAGCCAGGACGTACCAATCCCCTCTCCCAGCGTCCCTCCCGGTACAAAAATCCCCCCACTCCACAAAACAAAAAAGAACTGCACACCAATCCCCCGCAAACACCCGCAAAGTTATTTCTGTACAGTCCCCTTTCAATAGCAGCCAGCCTTCACCGACTTAATATACGCATCCCCCTCTAAGCAAGCTCCAGCGCAATTTCCATCATCCTGCCAAATCCAATCTGCCGCTCCGTGGCACTAAGCTCCTCAGAAGAATACAAATGATCCGATATCGTCAAAATACACAGCGCATGTTTCCCCGCCTTCGCAGCATTCATATACAGCGCCGCCGTCTCCATCTCCACAGCAAGTACCCCCATCGATTTCCACTTATCATTAACACTGCCGTCCGGGTTATAAAAAACATCAGACGAAAGAACATTTCCCACAACAACATCCGTCCCCTGTGCCTTTGCCACTTCAATCGCCCGGCTCATCAGCCCGTAATCTGCAATCGGCGCAAAAGTGCCAGGCAGCCCGAACTGTGCCGCGTAATTGGAATTCGTACAGGCACCCATAGCGATCACAATATCCATCACTTTCAGATAATCCTGGAATCCCCCTGCCGAGCCAATACGGATAATATTGTCTACATCATAAAAATGAAACAGCTCATAAGAATAAATGCCAATCGACGGGATACCCATGCCGGAGCCCATAACCGAGATTTCTTTTCCCTTGTAGGTGCCCGTATATCCGAGCATATTCCGCACGCCGTTAACCTGTTTTGGCTGCTCCAGGTATGTTTCCGCGATATATTTTGCGCGCAGCGGGTCGCCCGGCATCAGCACGGTTTTTGCAAAATCGCCTGCCTTTGCCTGGTTGTGCGGTGTTGGAATTGGTGAATGTGACATAAAAAATCCCCCTTTACATAGATGTTCCTTATTATTTTATCATATCATAGTTTTTGCTAACGCTATCGTGCCAGGATCTGTATGATCTCCCCAACATACATCGTGTGCAGGTCCCCGTCCGCGTACCACTTTTCCTGAATCTCAGAGTCCAGAAACTGCTCCGGCAGAATCGGTGTGGCGGACATTTTCCGGCAGCAGATAACAAAATTGCCTTCATCGATAAATGGAATGTCCTCAAAATAATTCACGTTCATTTTAGCCGTTTTGATTTTATCCTCTCGTCTGCCGGTTACCATACCGAAATATTTCAAAGCGGATTTGTAGCTGCTGTCGAAAAACGTGAGGGAAAAGTGGTCGCTTTGGTCGATCAGTTCTTTGGTATAGCGGCTGTCCCTGACGAAAATAAAAGCGGTGTTTTTGCCCCAGAGAACACCGACGCCGCCCCAGCTTGCGGTCATGGCGTTGATTTTGTCTTCTGCACTGGCTGTAATCAGCATCCATTCTTTTCCAATTTTTGTAAACGGATCGAACTCGATTAAGTCGATCGGGTAAGGTTGAAATGTATGCATTCTGCGTTGCTCCCTTCCAATATGATCTTGATATTAACAGCATTCCTTTACTATTATAAGCTTTTACCGGAAAAAAGACAATATCTGGATTATTTTTGTGTATAATTTTTGAAAATACTTACAAAAAGATCTGGAAAAACGGCTGGGAATGCGATAGAATACAAGAAAACGCGAAAAGGAATTAAAACAATCATGAGCATAAAGATGAATGATATAGACAACACAAAGCTGGAAGAGGCAATGCAGGAATATTTAAAAGAGCAGGATAAGGAAAGGCTGATCCGGCTCGTCTATGCGATCCAGGAGACGAGGCTGTTTGTCCCGGCAATGGAGGCGCAGAAAAAAGGCGGGTTCCAGCCGTATGTTATTAAAAATGCGCAGGGCGATCTGTATATGCCGGCGTTTACCTCGATCAAAAAATTTCCGCAGAACCAGAAGTACCAGGGGATGCTGAAAATACAGTATAAGCAGTGCGTATCGATGTTGCTGGACCATCCGACGCTCGTACAGGGAATCGCGCTGAATCCGTTTTCGGACAACCTGATGCTGAAATCCCAGATGCTGGAGCTAAGCCGCAAAGTCGCTCAAGACGCGAAAGA
Source organism: uncultured Eubacterium sp. (assembly GCA_947090545.1). GTDB lineage: Bacteria > Bacillota > Clostridia > Lachnospirales > Lachnospiraceae > Eubacterium_J. The sequence continues at coordinate 2,990 of CAMUPC010000259.1, forward strand.
CGCGCCAAAGGCATATTCGGTAAAAACAGACGATTTCCGTATGGTTGTCCGCTACAACGTAGAATTTCAAAAGATCCCGGAAAAGCTGTTTGCCGAAAAGCTGGAATTTATCAAAAGCCTGAACGAAGAAGTACTGTGCGGGCTGTATAAAGAGCCTTATATCGAAGTGGGGCAGGAAAAGCAGTATCCGTATACCAAAGACAGTTTTGAGATCATGGAGCTGAGTATCCGTGACGACCTGAGCATCATACAGGTGATCGCACCGTCTGCGTACCTGTACCAGACCAATTGCAGGGAGCTGTATATTGTCTGGAATCCGCTGACCGGGCAGGTCGGCTATTACGTCGTAGAAAAAGCGCTGGATACCGAGAATGTGAAGTTCCATCTTGCCGTTGTCAGAGAAGATGGTTCCAAAGAAAAGCTGGAAGAGGCGCCGTCAGAAGGAAATGTTATGAACCGTATTATGGAATTGTTTGGAGGTGCTTAATGATAACGATAGGCGTGGTGATGAGCAATGCATATGCGGATTATTCCGCACATATGATCCGCGGGCTGTGCAGGCGGGCAAAGGAACAGGAAAGCATCAATCTAATATTCTTTCCAGGCATTCTGGCAAGTGACATCGAACACCAGGAGCAAGGCAAACTGACAGATTTTTACGAGGACGCGGTCGCTTTGGTCGACGTTTTGATTGTTTCAGACCAGGAAATGCTGCAAATGCTGCTGGAGCAGCCAGAAGGCAGCCTGTTTTCCAATGTCCTGGAGCACGTGCCGTATTTGCTGTTAAAGGAAGATGCGGGGCGTGTGTTTGACGAGGCATGTGCGCTCGCGGAGGGACGGACGCTGGCACCGGAGGAGGACACTGGCACCGACGAGACGGATCTGTTTGCCAAGACAGGCTTAAGCAAAGCACAGCGCCGCGACCAGTTTGAGCGTGCGCTGGAATTTGCGATGCGCGCGCATAAAGGGCAGGTGCGCAAAGGCTCGTCTGTACCGTACATTGTCCATCCGATTGAGACGGCATTAATCGCAATGACGCTGACGAGAGACCAGGAAATTATTATCGCGTCGCTGTTTCACGACGTGATCGAAGATACGCGCTACAGCGCCAAAGACATCGAGGACAGGTTCGGCAGCCGCATCGCCCATCTCGTACAGATGGAGAGTGAAAATAAACGCAAAGGACAGGACGCGTCCGAAACCTGGAAGCTGCGCAAGCAGGAATTTATCGACGGGCTGGACGACAAATCAAAAGACGAAAAGATTATCGCACTGGCAGACAAGCTGTCCAATATGCGCGCAACAAGGCAGGGCTATCTGAAAAACGACGAAAAGTTCTGGGAACGGTTTCACCAGAAGGACAAAAACATGCACGGCTGGTATTACCGCACCGTAGCGGACAAGCTGCGCGAATTTGAAGATACGGACGCATGGAAGGAGCTTGACCGCCTGATCCGGGAAGTATTTGAAAGCTGACAGGAGGGGAAAAATGGAACTGCCGAAGGCGTTTACAGACCGCATGAAAGAGCAGCTCGGAGCAGCCTATACAGACTTTCTCGCAGAGTATAAAAAAGAACGCGTCTGCGGGCTGCGCTATAATCCGCTGAAAATAGAAAAAGAACAGCTCCTACAGGCTCTTTGCAAGGAGTTCGGCACACTGGAGGAAGTGCCGTGGGCAGAGGAAGGCTATTATTATCCAGCAAACGCCCATCCCGGAAAACTGCCCTTGCACGAAGCGGGCGCTTACTACATACAGGAGCCAAGCGCAATGATCGCCGCAGCGATGTTGCAGCCACAGCCAGGAGAAAAGATCCTGGACTTATGCGCGGCGCCCGGCGGCAAAAGCACGCAGATCGCCGGGCGATTGCAGGGCAGGGGGCTGCTTGTATCCAATGAAATCATCCCGCAGCGCGCCAGGACGCTGTCACGCAATATCGAGCGCATGGGCATCCGAAACGCCGTCGTGCTCAATGAAACGCCGCAGCGCCTTGCCGAACGCTTCCCCCTCTTTTTCGACCGGGTCATTGTCGACGCGCCGTGTTCCGGCGAAGGAATGTTTCGCAAGGATATTGAAGCACGCGGAGAGTGGAGCATGGAGCAAATAGCCGTCTGCGCCGCCAGGCAACGGGACATCCTGTCCCAAGCCGCCGCTATGCTAAAGCCAGGCGGTACGCTGGTTTATTCCACCTGCACCTTTGCACCGCAGGAAAATGAACAGAACGCGGAGTGGCTGGTAAAAGAATATCCGCAGCTTACACTGGAAGCAAGCGAACAGCTTTTGCCGCATGAGAAGCGCGGCGAGGGACATTATGCCGCGCGATTTCTTAAGGAAAAGGCAGATCAGGCAGCATACTGTGATCAAGCTGTTGGCATAAAAAAGAGAAGTGCTGGGAAAAAGAAACTTATTCCTGGGATGGAAGCTTTTCAAATGTTTTTGCAGGAATATCTGTCCGACAGGATGCAGCGGTATATCCTGGATGGAATACAAGAAGGGCGGCTTACCGTATTTGGGGAACGCCTTTATTTGCTGCCGTCTGGGATTATGAGCCTGGACGGGCTGAAAACTGAGCGTGCGGGGCTGGAGCTTGGGTGCTGTAAGAAAAACCGCTTCGAGCCGTCTCATGCGCTGGCAATGGCGATGCAGCCGGATGATGTGCGCCAGTGGATGGAGTTGGTAGAACCGGAGCGTTATCTGCGCGGGGAGACGATGTGCTGCGGCGGGGAGAAAGGGTGGATGCTGGTGACGGTGCGGGGGTGCTCGGTTGGATGGGGGAAGGCGGCTCAGGGGGTGGTGAAAAATCATTATCCGAAGGGGTTGAGGAGGGAGTGATGTTTTGTGTATGTGAGGACGCTGGAGAAAGGGGAGCGGGGCTGGCTTCCTGTTCCGATTCCAAAATGTAAGGAGCCCTAAGCATCCTGCG
>CAMUPC010000260.1 GCA_947090545.1 uncultured Eubacterium sp.
CCAAAGCCGCAGCCAGGGCGTGCCCATCCCCTCTCCCGGCTGGTTTTCGTATGTTTTACAAAGATTTGTTTTCTGGTTTTGTATGTATATTGGGGGCTGGTTTTGGTTTTTGTATGCTCTATAGTTGACAAACACTTGTGAATTCTGATATATTCAATAACAGAAAACAGTTATGACAGCAGGAATGGTTATGTTTTGAACTGGTATGACAACCCGCTGGACGGAGCGCGTATGCTTCTATCGATATGGGGGCTTTTTGCGAAGTACTTGTGGGAATGCAACATACTAAAATAATATCTGAAAGGAAGGACTTAAATGCAGGTAATCGATTTTTATTGCTGCGGGCAGCAGGAATATTGGCTGGAACAGATTAAAAAAAGTGATTGGAGCGCGGGCAGCTATCTGTATGAATTGTTAAGCAAGCACAAGTTTCATGATACGTTGGGGAAAAGCTCGAAGGTGCTGATGCTTGTAAATGAGGATCAGCTTCTTTCGTTTTGTACTTATGCAGAGATCGATGATATCCAGCCGACGCTATTGACCCCCTGGATTGGGTTTGTGTATACGTTTCCCCAATACAGAGGGCACCGCTATGTGGGGAAATTGTTTCTGGAAATTGAAAAGCTCGCAAAGGCGGAACGGGTGCAGGAGGTTTATCTATCGACTGACCATATTGGATTATATGAAAAATACGGCTTTGAATTTTACCAGATGATGAACGACAGGCACGGGCAACCTTCCAGAATATACAAAAAGCTTATTCATGAAAGCTGACCGCCCTAAGCAATGGGCTACTGCTGGATGCTGCGGATTTCAAACCGCCCCTGATGATCCTTTGCCCGAATCACAACTGCTACTTTTCCTGGTACGTTTACATCAAACGTATCTGTCTGGGTGTCCTGTGCCATATCCTTTTTGGCATCCGGCACAAGATCGTCCTTGCTGTTCTTCCCAATATCCTTTTCGTCAAAAAGCACATTGCCGTCTGCATCGCTGATCTGGATCGAAAGACTGCCTTTTTTTGTCTCTACTATTACGCGCAGCACATCTGGGGATTGTTTTGGATGAATCACATGCCGCATATACCCATTCAGGCGATGGTATCTTGCCGTCCAGCTTCTCCATCCACTTTTTTCTGTATACATCACCCGTACTACCGAATTCATGCTTCCACCTCCAATCTGTATCCTAAGCATTATCAGTACCGCTAAAGCAGCCAGTATCATGACCGCTTTTTTCTCTGATTTTCCTATTTTTTGCTTTCTTCTCATCAGCCGTCCTCCCTGCTGCGCCCCTCTTTTTTTAATTTTTCCAATGTGCTCTGGCAAATGGTTGCGGGAACCAGTGCCGCCAGTTCACACGATTCAAATTGATACGCCAGCTTTCCCGCCGCGGCAAGACGGTATCCCTGTGCCGCCATTTTGTTCAGCCAGTTTTCCTGTAATGTCAGAAAACAGCCGAAAAACCGATAACATGTTCTGCTCATAAGCCGCCCCTCCTATCGTATGCGATTTTTACTTGTTTTGTTCCATTATTTCCGCTGCTGTCCGCTCAAGCTCCCGCAGCCTTTCCAGCTCCCGCTGTGCGATTTCTCTGCCCAAAGCAGTAATACCGTATTCCTTTTTTCTGCCGCCGCTGCTTCCCTGTACGGCAATCCAGCCTTTCTTCTCCAGCGCAGATAGCGCGCCGTAAAGCGTTCCCGCGCCCAATACCAGGCGCCCGGCCGTTCGCTCCTCGATAAACTGCATGATGGCATATCCATGCCTTTGCTGATACAAAGATAATAAAATATAAAACGTTACTTCTGTAAGCGCGCCGCCTTTTCCATGATCCCGCAATGCCTGTTCCTCCCAACTATTACGGTTACTGTAATAACTATATCACTAACCGTAATAGTTGTCAAGAAAAACATCGCAAAAGCGCAGATAGACAATCGCATTTTTTGTAACTATCCATTATAATAAAAACAACATCCCGCCATACATAGAAAAAGCAGGCGGTTCCTTTTCCACAAAAGAACCGCCCGCTTTTTGCATACTTCTATACTAATATCTATTCTCTAAAAATGCCCTGCTATTTTTTAATTAACAAAGATTCTCCAGTCATTTCCGCAGGTTTCTCCATTCCCATCATTTCGATAAGAGTCGGCACAATATCCGCAAGGCGCCCGCCTTCCTTTAAGGTGTATGCCGGATCATAATTAATCAGGATAAACGGCACCGGATTGATCGTATGCGCCGTAAACGGCACGCCTGTTTCATAATCGATCAGCTGCTCCGCATTGCCGTGGTCTGCGCACAGGAACATCTGTCCGTCTACTTCAAGCAGTGCTTCCAATGCCCTGCCGACGCAGGCGTCGACTGCTTCCAATGCTTTTTTTGCAGCTTCCAATACGCCGGTATGCCCTACCATGTCAGGATTTGCAAAGTTAATAATAATCACGTCAAATTTCTGCGAACGGATTGCTTCACAAAGCTTATCGCATACTTGCGGCGCGCTCATTTCCGGCTGAAGGTCATAGGTCGCTACCTTTGGGGATTTTACGAGAATCCGCTCTTCGCCTTTGTTTGGCTCTTCCACGCCGCCGTTAAAGAAGAAGGTGACATGCGCGTACTTTTCTGTCTCGGCAATTCTTGCCTGCGTCTTGCCATTTGCCGCAAGGAACTGTCCGAATGTATTTTTCAGCTCTACTTTCTTAAATGCAATCTCCTTATTCGGGATCGTAACGTCATATTCGGTAAAGCAGACATACATCACCTGCTTTCTCGCGCCGCGGTCAAAACCATTGAAATCATCGCAGCAAAATACCCTTGTCATCTCTCTGGCACGGTCAGGACGGAAATTGAAAAAGATAACGGAATCGTGATCTTTTACCGTTGCAACCGGCTTGCCGTTTTCTTCGATTACGGTCGGAAGCACAAACTCGTCTGTCTTATCATCATCATACGATGCCTGCATTGCTGCCACCGGGTCCTGCGCTTTGACGCCTTCGCCCTTCGTCAGTGCTGCATACGCCTTTTCCACACGGTCCCAGCGATTGTCACGGTCCATCGCATAATAACGGCCGGAAATCGTCGCAATCCTGCCGACGCCGATCTCCTTCATCTTGTCCGCCAGTTCCTGAATAAAGCCCTTCCCTGAGGACGGCGCCGTATCACGCCCATCCATAAAGCAATGTACGTATACCTTGTCAAGCCCTTCTTTTTTTGCCAGTTCCAAAAGCCCGTAAATATGTGTATTATGGCTGTGTACGCCGCCGTCTGATACCAGCCCGAACAGATGCAGGCAGGAATCATTCTTTTTGCAGTTTTCCACAGCCTTTAACAGCGCTTCATTTTTGAAAAAGTCACCGTCCTCAATTTCTTTTGAAATTCTGGTAAGCTCCTGGTATACGATGCGCCCGGCGCCCATATTCAGATGCCCGACCTCAGAATTTCCCATCTGTCCGTCCGGCAGCCCGACAGCGAGCCCGCTGGCATAGCCTTTTACAAATGGATAATCGCTCATCAGCTTGTCCAGTACCGGCGTATCTGCCTGTGCCACAGCATTTCCTTCGCTTTTCTCATTCAAGCCAAATCCGTCCAGAATCATTAATACCGTAGGTTTTTTACTCATGTTTTTTCTCTCTCCTCCTAAATATTCTTCTTACTAAATATTCTTCTTATTATAAAATATCACTTCTTTCTCAATTTCACAACTGCAAATCTGAATTTTTTCTTCCCTATGTGCCATCTCTTCCTTTTTTCTGTATTACGCGGCTGCTATGCAGCGCCGCCCATTTCCGCAGCCGCCCGCTTTAACAGGAAGGATTCCCGCAGCAACATCGCCATCGCGATTAAAAACGCCACAAAATCCGCAATCGGAGCCGCATACATCGCGCCCTCCAGCCCAAACAGCTTCGGCAATATGATTAACAGCGGCATTAAAAACAGGATCTGCCTGGTCAGCGACATCAGCGCCCCGGCAGCAGCCTTTCCGATCGAAGTGTACATATTTGCGACAATCGGCTGGAACTGATTCACAAACGTAAAAAACATATAGATTCTGAAATACCGCTCCGCAAACTGAAAATATTCCTCGCTTTCCTGCCCAAACAGCCCAATAATCTGCCTTGGAAAAATCTGAAAGCACAAAAATGCCGCAATCGAAATCACCGTCGCGCAGAAAATAGATTTCCAGACAGCTTCCAGCACACGCCGATACTGCCGCGCTCCGTAATTAAAGCTGACAATCGGCTGCATCCCCTGCGAAATGCCAATGACAATGGAAAAAAACATCATCCCGACCTTAGATATAATCCCCGCGCACGCCAGCGGAATATCGCCGCCATATGCCGACTGCCCGCCATAAAACGTCAGCACATTGTTCAATACGATCTGCACCGCCATCATAGCAAGCTGGTTGATACACGGCGACATTCCAAGCTTCGCAATATTCCCCCAGCAGGCAGCATTCGGCAAAAAGCATTCCCGAACGAGCGGCACCGTCCGAAAGCGGGACAGATACAGCGCAACAAGCACCGCAGAAACAACCTGCCCGATGACCGTCGCCCACGCAGCCCCCTGGATACCCATATCAAACTGGATCATAAACAAAGCGTCCAGCACCGTATTCACAATCGCGCCAATCAGCGTACAAAGCATCGAAAACCGCGGGCTGCCGTCTGCCCTGACCAGATTCGAGCCGCCTGTTGTAAAAATCAGAAACGGAAACCCAAGCGACGTGATCCCGGTATAGGTTAACGAATAGGCAAGCGTCTGGTCAGTCGCCCCAAACGTAACCATCATCGGCTTTAAAAACAGCTTCGTAATAACACAGAGCAGCACACCGATCGTAACCGTCATGGTAATCGCATTGCCCGCATATTTCGCCGCTTTCTCCTTTTTGCCGCGCCCCATATTCAGATTAAAATTTGCCGCGCCGCCGATCCCGCACATCAGCGAAATCGCCGTACAGCTCATCGTCAGCGGAAACGCCACATTCGTCGCCGCATTTCCAAGCATCCCGACATAATGCCCGATAAAAAACTGATCCACAATATTATACAGGGCACTGACCAGCATCGCTATAATGCTTGGAACCGCAAACTCCGCCAGCAGCCTGCCGACTGGTTTGATACCAAGCGGATTCTCAGCCTGTCCCTGGTTTTTCTTTTGCATCTGCGTTACTTCCATTGTTGCTTATCCTTCTTTCTAACTAATTTCTTCTGCATCGTGACTCTTTCTCTTATGCAGGTTATTTCTTTTATTTATTCTCCCACAGCACCTGTATCATGCATAACCCGATTCCCAGAAAAACAAAAAAATCCGCCAGATTAAACACCAGCCTGCGAAACCATTTCGGACCGAAGCCAAAGCTGACGTAGTCCACCACGTACCCTTTTGTCAGGCGGTCATACAGATTGCTCAGCCCGCCGCCCGCCAACAATGCGATGCCTGTTTTTGCCATGCCTGCACCTTTTTGGCGGCGGATGCAGATAAATACTGCAAAGACTGTGAGGAGTGCGGACAGGTGGAGATTTTTTACCCATTTGGGGTGGCTCTGTAAAAAATTTCCTGCGGCCCCGGTATTATGGTATTTTTTCAGAACGATTTTGCCGCTGGCGAGCGGGCGCTGTTGTTTGCTGGTGCGTATTTTGTCCATATGCTGTTTTATATAGTATTCCAGAGAGAATATGGTTATGGTCAAAAGTAAGTAAGACATGGGGGCTCCTTTTATAATTATCATGTTGTAGTTTTTGCGGGGAGGGACGCTGGGAGAGGGGATGGGCACGCCCTGGCTGCGTCCGTTCCAGAAGGTTAAGAAGCACTAGGCATCCTGCGGTTACGCTGAGGCACCGTCCGG
>CAMUPC010000261.1 GCA_947090545.1 uncultured Eubacterium sp.
GGCTGGCTTCCTGTGACTATGGAAAAATGTTAGGAGCCCTTAGCATCCTGCTCATCAACGTAGGGGCGAAGCCCAGCGGCACCTTTAGCTGCTGGCTGTAAGCCAGGGCGAACTAGGTGCCGCGACCGGACGGTGCCTCAGCGTAACCGCAGGATGCTTAGGGCTCCTTACATTTTGGAATCGGAACAGGAAGCCAGCCCCGCTCCCCTTTCTCCAGCGTCCCTTTCTCAATAAATGCAACATGATGGAGTAATCAATTGTACCTCGTATCACCATACTGCAATAAATCATGCCTATTCTGTCGGATTTTTACCGTATTTTCCCACCGGTATTTTTTATATAATAAAACCAAATATCATGAACGAACAGGAGGCAGTACCTATGAGGAGGAAAAAGAACTGGATCTGCACCATTCTCGCTGCGGCACTGCTGTGCAGCTCCTGCGGCGGGAAAAATCAGGCGGCAGGGCAACCCGCGGATGCACACGAGCCCGCAAAGGCACAGGACAGCAAGGAACAGCCCATAAATATACGCCAACAGAACCAGCAGCAGGATACACCGGCAAGCCTTGCCGCAATCCGCCCGGAGGAAACGGTTACGCTGGACGTCTACTCGCAGCTCAGCGGCTATCAGGGAGAACAGCAGGGCTGGTTTGCACAGATTCTTTTGGACAAGTTCAACGTCAAGCTGAATTTTACGTATGACGGCAGCGACGGCTTTTATGAACGCAAGGCGGAAAGCGGCAGCCTTGGGGATATCGTGATCTGGGGGTCGGATTCTGACCAGTATCAGTCCGCGGTGGAAAACGGGCTGCTGCTGGATTGGGAAAAAAACGGGCTGCTTGCCGAATATGGGACGTATATGCAGGAGCATATGGGCAAGGCGCTGGAAAAAAACAGAAAAAATTCCGGCGGGCATATTTATGGCATTGGCTATGACGTGGCGGCGGAAAGCGGGGAATACGGGGATTTTGACTATCACCCGGATATCCGCTGGGATCTGTATGAACAGATCGGAAAGCCAGAGGTCAGGGAGCTGGAGGATTATGTAGATGTCTTAAAGCAGATGAAGGAGATCTGCCCGGTATCCGATTCCGGGAAAGAGACGTACGGCGTCTCGCTGTTTGCGGACTGGGACGGAGATATGATGATGTTTGCAAAGTCGGCGTGTACGAACTTTTTTGGCAAGGATGAATTTGGGGTTGGGCTTTATGACGTAAGTGACGGCAGCTTTGAGGGGTGTCTAACAAAAGGCGGCAGCTATGAGCGGGTGCTGCGTTTTTATAATGAGCTGTACCAAAATGGGCTGCTTGACCCGGAGTCCCGGATGCAGGGCTATGAGGGATGCGTCGGGGATTATCAGGACGGGGCGGCGTTTTTCTGCATTTTTAGCTGGCTGGCGGCGCCGCAGTATAATACGGTTAATCATACGGCGGACGGGAAAATCATGCTTCCCCTCGCGGCAAAAAACCAGAATACGCTCGTGTATGGGCTGAATGAAAACGGCGGAAACAGGCTGTGGACGATCGGGTCTCAGACAGCATACCCGCAGCTTGTGATGGCGCTGATGGACTGGCTGTGTACGCCGCAGGGAAGGCTGACGCAGGAATATGGGCCAAAAGGCGTCGGATGGGATTATGATTTGCAGAAAAATACATGCCTGATTGACCTTCCGGCGGATGCTGCGGGAGGGGAGCGCATGATGCCGGAGTCGTCCGGGTATACAGGAACCTGGACCGAAGGCATTCCGCAGTTTAACAATACGACCTGGACGCTGTATACGGTCAACCCAGAGTCCAACGGGCAGACGTACCATACGTCGTCCTGGCAGAATGTCACGGGAGCGAACGTCAGCGAGGCAGAGCGCAGGTGGCGCGAGGAGTACGGGGTGGCGAACGCCAGAGAATATTTGTCCGGCTTTTCGTATGCCGTTGCAAAGCCGCATACGTATACGGCAAGCTCCAAATCGCCGGAGCTTGGCGAGAAGTGGGGCAGGGTGACGGAAATTATCAGAAACGGCTCCTGGGATGCGGTGTATGCGCAGACCAAGGCGGAATTTGAGCAGGTGCTTGCAGATATGTACCGCAAAGCGCAGGCGGCAGGCTATGCGGACTGTATCCGCTGGTGCGAACAGGAAGCGGCGCGGCGCAAGTCCCTGGAAGAATAGGCAGGAAAGAATCAGAAAGCAGGTGAATCGGATGGAAACAGGAAAAAAGAAAATCGGCATTGCCGTAAAGCTGATTGGCATGTCGGTGCTGCCAGTCGTCCTCTTGGGCATCATTTTAACCATATATGGGCAGGCAAACCTGAAAAAAAGCCTGAAAAAAGAGATTTACGAAGGCTTAAAAAGTGTGGCGCTCGCTGTGCAGGGTGCATATGACGCGGCTGGAAACGGTGACTTTACAATGCTGGAATCGGGAAATGTGATTAAAGGCACTTTTGTGGTCAGCGGCAATTACAGCCTGGTAGATAAGCTGAGCAGGGATTCCGGGATCGACGTATCGCTGTATTACGGCAGCGGAATGGTCGTTACTTCCCTGATGGACGAAGGAGAGCAGCGTATGACGGATGGAACCGTCAGCAGTGAAGTGCAAAAAACCGTGCTGGAACAGGGAAAAGAATATTTTTCCGAGGATGTGGCGCTTGGCACAGAGCATTATTATGGCTATTATATGCCGGTAGTCGGCGATAACGGTACTGCGTACGGTATGATCTTTACAGGGAAAAAGAGTGCGCAGGTCGAAGCGGCGATTACAGCGGATGCAGTCAGGATGAGCCTGTTAAGTGCGGCTGTAATTGCTGCGGCATTGCTGTTTACGGCTGTTATGGCAGTCTCGATTGCGCGCGCCTTAAAGCATATGATGGATCTGTTTGCAAAAGTTGCCGGAGGAGATTTGTCGGAAACAGCAGGCGGAAAGGGCAGCCGCAGGCGGGATGAGATCGGTGCGATGCTGCATGGGATCAGCAGCCTGCGTACGTCGCTTAGAGATATGATCGGAAGCATCCGCCATTCTGCCGAGGTGCTGATGGGATCGGCAGAAGAGCTGGAGCAGGTGGCGGTGATGACAAGCGGCGATGCCGATAAGGTCGACCGGGCAATCAGTGAGATTTCTGCCGGAGCTGCTTCGCAGGCAGAAGAAACCGAAGAAGCAATGGCAGATATTGAGAAAATGGGCGGCATTATTAGTGAAATGACAAGAGATATCTCTGATATGACACAGATCACCGATGAAATGGGCAGAGCCGGGGAGGATGTAGACCGGATTTTAGAAGAATTGTCTGCCTTTACAAAAAAGACAACAGACGCCGTAGATAGGATCGCGCAGCAGATCCAGACGACGAATGCTTCCGCACAGCAGATCCAAAAAGCGGTAGAGATGATTACGTCCATTGCCGATGAGACAAACCTGCTGTCTTTAAATGCATCGATCGAAGCCGCACGCGCAGGGGAACAGGGACGGGGCTTTGCCATTGTAGCGACACAGATCCAAAAGCTTGCCGAGCAGTCAAGCACTTCCGCACAGCAGATCGAGCAGATTATCCATGTATTGATCAATGATGCGGAAGCGACCGTTAAGACAATGGGAAGTGTCGTAGAGATTGTCGCCAGCCAGAAAGAAAAGCTGGACCAGACCGGAGAATGCTTTGAAACGGTCAGCAAGGGCATCCGGGAGTCGTTAGCAAGAATGGAGCACATGAAAGAGCAGTCCGGCGTGCTGGACGATTCCAGAAACGAGATGATCCATATGATTACGTCACTGTCCGCCATCTCAGAAGAAAACGCGGCGGCAAGCGAAGAGACAGCGTCATCCACAACACAGCTTAACGAGCGTGTAAAACAGATGACGCAGCAGGCGGCAGTATTAAAGGAGCTGTCAGCAGGCTTAGAAGCGCAGATTGGAATGTTTCAGACGGGCTGACAGCACCTGGTTCAGATATTTTTGCGGTACTCTGCCGGACTGACGCCTACATATTTTTTAAACTTCTTATGAAAATAATCTACGTTGGAATAACCGACAAGCTGCGCCACCTCATACACCTTATATTGTCCGCTGCTCAAAAGCTCTTTGGACTGCTCGATGCGCAGCTCGTCAATATAAGCGTTAAAATTTTTTCCCGTCGTCTTGCAGAAGATCTTTCCTAAGTAGGAGCTGTTGTATCCAAACAGCTCCGCAATCGTGCCGAGCTTCAAGTTTTCCTGGTAATGATGGTTAATATAGTCTAAAATCCCATCCATCACGCTTTCTCTCGTCGGTGAACCGATCGTATTGGCACACATTTCAAACTGTACCATAAAAAAACGCAGAATTTCATACAGATAATATTTTTCCTCTACCGTGCTGATAATAGCGGCATTGCTTGGCAAAGGGATGTCCATGCTGCCGTAGGTGCGGCTGATCACCGCCTTGACCTGGATCATAATGTCCGCGAGGTAATGCTTTAAAATCGATACCTCATCATTGGAATAATACAGGTCGGTACGGATCTTTTGAAGCTGCTCCTGGATCATGCGGCGGTTGCCGGTCTGGATATAGTCAGCGATACGCTGCGCATAGCGGGATTCCATGTCAGCACTGTTTCCTGTTTTTTCAAAATCCTGCGGGATATCCTGATAGCCAAGCACATGCTGGTTGTAGCCGCAGAAAAAACGGCGCTTCATCAGCAGGATGGCGTCCTCATACGAATGATGGATATGCTCGACAGAATAAACCGGGCGCCCATAGGTTAAAAACAGGGAATCTAAAGGAGAGCCTTTCTGCGGCTGGCTGATATGCGCTGTGACCAGCTCCTGAAACCGTTTTAACGCAAAATCGCCTTTCAGCAAAATAATATCCTGGCGGTTCAGTACGATATGGTCCAGCGAATTATGGTTTTTGTTCGCCAGCCGCAGAATATCCGCAAAATCCCAGGCTGTCCGAAAGGACTCCTGATTATAGTTTGTGTAGAGCACGATCTGATATACTAGAGACTCTAAAATCAGGTCATGGTAGTCCAGGTAAAGGTAATCCGCCTGATTCCGTATAATTTCGGACAAAATGGACTCTCTTGCCTTGTCACGGTATACGATCAGTTTTTTCTTCTGCTCCTGTTCCCTCTCCAGCGCTTCCTTTGCTTCCAGGACAGCGTGCATCAGCTCATCTTCATCGATCGGCTTTGTCAGATAGCAGGTGACGCCATAGTGGATCGCTTCTTTGGCGTAGGCAAAATCGGAGTAGCCGCTGATAATAATAAACTTCCCGGAAAATCCCTGCTCCAGTGAAGCTTTTACAACTTCAAGCCCGCTTAGTTTTGGCATACGGATATCCATGAGTACGACGTCGGGCTGGAGCTTTAAAATCTGTGACAGGGTATCTGGGCCGTTTTTTCCTTCGCCGCAGATGACAAAGCCAAGGGTTTGCCAGTCCAGTAGGTAGCGGATGCCTTCGCGGACATCGATTTCGTCGTCGGCAATTAAAAGTTTCATGTGGTGTTTCCTCCTGTTGGGTGGGGTGTGTGGGGTGCTTTTTGGGGAGGGGACGCTGGAGGAAGGGGGAGCGGGGCTGGCTTCCTGTTCCGGTTCCAAAATGTAAGGAGCCCTAAGCGTCCTGCATTTACGTTGTGGCACCGTCCGGGCGCGGCACCTAGTTCGCCCTGGCTTGCAGCCAGCAGCTAAAGGTGCCGCTTGGCTTCGCCCCTGCTTTTGTTCAGCAGGATGCTAAGGGCTCCTAACATTTTTCCACAGTCACAGGAAGCCA
>CAMUPC010000262.1 GCA_947090545.1 uncultured Eubacterium sp.
AAGGTACATGCCGCAGTAGGAGAGACAGCAGATGCCGCTAAGGTACATGCCGCAGCTGGAGAGACAGCAGATGCCGGAGAAATACATGCCGCAGTGGGAGAGACAGCGGATGCCGCGGAGCTGCGGGTAGCAGCCGAAAATGCGGAAGTTCTGATAGATGTTGTAAAAGAAACGCTTGCCAATGCGTCTGGCGCTGCGGCAAAGCCAACGGACGGAGTGGTATATACAGGACCGGCGTCGGCAGTAAGTACGATGCAGACAGAACCAGAACCTGCCGCAGGCACGGGAAGTCCAGTACCGCCAATGACAGCAGCAGGCACGGGAAGTCCAGTACCGCCGACAATAGCAGCAGGCGCGGGAAATCCAGTACCGCCAATGACAGCAGCAGGCGTAGGAAATCCGGTACCGTCAATGACAGCAGGTATGGGAAATCCAGTACCGCCAATGACAGCAGGTGCGGGAAATCCAGTACCGCCAACATCAGCAGCAGGCGCAGGAAATCCAAAACCAGCAACACCAGCAGGCGCGCAGTATTCTGCATCGCCAGCATCACCAGCAGCGGGGGCAGCACAGATGCCGTATGGAACAGGTACAGCGCAGACAGCATCGTTTACATCCGATCCGGCACAGGCAGTGCCGCCTACAGCGAACGAGCCGCAGGTGCCGTCCTGTAAGATTTATGTAAACGGGGAAGAAATTACGCTGAAAAATAAAAAAGAGTTTATCTTCGTAGATATTTTTGACTATATTTTATTCGATCTGACGCAGTCGCGCGGGCGGATGCTGATTACACAGGTGAACGGCGAAGCCGCGCAGTATACGCAGCGGCTGTACCCGGGAGATAAGATCGATATTTACTGGAAGGAAAATTGAGATGGAATTATGTAGTATTGCAAGCGGCAGCAGCGGGAACTGCATCTGCGTCGGCACGGATGAGTCGCATTTGCTTGTAGACGCCGGGATCAGCGGGAAACGGATTGAGACGGGATTAAATTCAGTCGGGCTAAAGACGAGCGAAATGGAAGCGATTTTAGTGACGCATGAGCATATCGACCATATCGCGGGGCTCGGCGTGCTGGCAAGGCGCTACGGGCTGCCGATTTATGGCACGCAGGGGACGCTGGACGCGATACGGTGTGTCAAGTCGGTTGGAAAGATCGAGGAGTCGCTGCTGCATCCGATTGTGCCGGGGCAGCAGTTTCAGATCGGGAAAATGAACGTGCATCCGATTTCGATTTCACATGATGCCGCAGACCCGGTGGCGTATCTGTTGCAGACGGACAGCCATAAGGTCGGGGTGATTACAGACCTCGGCACGTATAACGACGCTTTGGTTGAGCAGCTACAGGATCTGGATATTTTACTGCTGGAAGCAAACCATGATGTGCGTATGTTGCAGACAGGAAGCTATCCATACCAGCTAAAGCAGCGTATTTTAGGCGACCGCGGTCATTTGTCCAACGTATTGTCCGGCCAGCTTCTGGGGCGGCTTTTGCACGACCGTTTCCGGGCGGTTGTGCTGGGGCATTTAAGCCAGGAAAACAATTTTGCGGAGCTTGCTTATGAAACGGTGCGGCTGGAAGTGTCGATGGGGGAAAATCCATACAAGGGCGATGATTTTCCGATTTATGTAGCAAAACGCGGGGAAGCGTCGCAGATGATTTGTGCGTAGCAGGCGCGGGCGTCTGGTTACCGGAACGAAAAGAAAAAGAAAGAGAGAAAAAAGATGGAGCAAACATCAGCAAAGCAGTCGGATAAGACAATTATTACCGTACTTGGCAAAGATACGGTCGGCATTATTGCCAAAGTATGCACGTACTTATCACAAAATAATATCAATGTACTGGATATTTCCCAGACGATTGTGCAGGGATATTTTCATATGATGATGATTGTAGAGATGAAGGAATCCGAGGTGTCGTTTTCCAGATGTTCGCAGGAGCTTGACAAAATCGGCGAGGAGATCGGGGTCAGCATCAAGTGCCAAAAGGAAGAGATCTTTGAGAAAATGCACCGGATTTAGCACAATCCCGGACAGAAAAAGCAGAAAGGAAAAGCTGCATTCCCATGATAAATATAAGAGAAGTTGAAGAAACGAACAAAATGATCGAGCAGGAAAACCTGGATGTGCGTACGATTACGCTTGGCATCAGCCTGATGGACTGCATCGATTCGGATCTGGAAGCATTAAATGAAAAAATATACAGCAAAATCACAACGACCGCAAGGGACTTGGTAGCAGTCGGCAGGAAAATCGAGAACAATTACTGCATCCCGATTGTGAATAAGCGGATTTCCGTAACGCCGATTGCCCTGGTAGGCGGCGCGGCATGTAAGACGCCGGAGGATTTTGTAACGATTGCAAGAACTTTGGACCAGGCGGCAAAAAAGACGGGCGTCAATTTTATCGGCGGCTATTCGGCGCTTGTGTCCAAAGGGATGACCGCGGCGGATGAAAACCTGATCCGTTCGATCCCGCAGGCTTTGGCGCAGACAGAATTTGTTTGCAGCTCCGTCAATGTCGGCTCGACAAAGACAGGCATCGATATGGACGCGGTGCGGCTGATGGGAGAGATCGTCAAAGAAACGGCAGAGCGGACAAAGGACAACGATTCCCTGGGCTGTGCAAAGCTTGTGGTCTTTTGCAATGCGCCGGACGATAATCCGTTTATGGCAGGTGCGTTTCACGGTGTCACAGAAGCGGATGCAGTGATCCATGTCGGAGTCAGCGGCCCAGGCGTAGTCAAGACAGCGCTCGAACAGGTACGGGGCGAAAGCTTTGAGGTGCTGTGCGAGACGATTAAAAAGACAGCGTTTAAGATCACGCGCGTAGGGCAGCTCGTTGCACAGGAAGCGTCCAGGCGTCTTGGGATACCGTTTGGCATTATCGACCTGTCGCTTGCGCCGACGCCTGCGGTGGGCGACAGCGTGGCGGATATTTTGCATGAGATCGGCGTGGAATATGCAGGCGCGCCAGGCACGACGGCGGCGCTTGCACTGTTAAATGACCAGGTCAAAAAAGGCGGCATTATGGCGTCCTCGTATGTCGGCGGCTTAAGCGGCGCGTTTATTCCGGTCAGCGAGGATCAGGGGATGATCGACGCGGTAGAGGCACACGCGCTGACACTGGAAAAACTGGAAGCAATGACGTGCGTATGCTCCGTAGGGCTTGATATGATCGCTATTCCAGGAGACACGAAGGCATCGTCGATTGCAGGCATCATTGCGGACGAAATGGCGATCGGCATGATTAACCAGAAAACAACGGCTGTCCGCCTGATCCCGGTGATCGGAAAAGGAGTCGGGCAGACGGCGCAGTTTGGCGGGCTGCTTGGCTACGCGCCGATTATGCCCGTCAATCCGTACGATTGTAGCGCATTTGTCAACCGCGCAGGCAGGATACCAGCGCCTGTGCACAGCTTTAAAAATTAGTATGGACAGATTACTTGTATTTTGTAAAAACGCGGTCGAAACGCTGACTTATTTTTCGATGCAGCTTGCAGATGCGTTTGCGTCCTGGGGTTATGAAATCTTCTGGTTCGATATGCAGATGGCAGGCTTAAGCGCATGGAAGCTGCGCCGTGCCGTACAGGAACAGAAAAAAGAAGCCGTTTTGGTTACGTTTAATTTTATCGGCTTAAGCGGAGAGGAAGAGCTGTGGGAATTAGACGATCTGGGCAAGCCG
This sequence comes from uncultured Eubacterium sp., assembly GCA_947090545.1. Classification (GTDB taxonomy): domain Bacteria; phylum Bacillota; class Clostridia; order Lachnospirales; family Lachnospiraceae; genus Eubacterium_J. The sequence goes on from CAMUPC010000262.1 coordinate 3,686, forward strand.
CAGGTCAGCCTGTGGGAAGAGCTGGATATGCTCTGCCTGAATATGATGGTAGACCATCCGGTGTACTATGACCAGGCACTGACGTACCGGCTTCCCAGGATACAGACGTTTTGCGTAGACAGAGACCATGTGGCTTATATGAAACGGTTTTATCCGAACACGGCGTGCGAATTTTTGCCGCTTGCCGGCAACCAGATCCGTTTGGAAGAAACGGCAGGGCAAAGCAGCCTGCCCGCAGAGGCGGTAGTTACAGAAAACATCAGGCAGGAGCTTTTGTTTGAGCAGTGGTGCAGGCGTCCGTACCCGCTAGTATTTACGGCAAACTATGTGCCCGTATCCAATATTGACCGCCAGTTAGAACGTATGGAACCGGAATACCGGGCGTTTTATTATGAGATCATCGGATCATTTGTGAACCATCCAGGCCAGAACCTGCTTTCCTGCATAGAGTCGTATTTAAAGCGGGAAATCCCAGGCCTCACCGATGCGCAGCTTTGCGAGGGAATGCACACGATGCCGGTGGTAGACTTGTGGGTGCGCACCTATTTTCGTGAGAAAACCGTACGCATACTGGCAGAGGGCGGGATCAAGGTGCACCTGTTCGGCAAGGACTGGGATCAGATATCATGCACACATCCCCAAAACCTTATTTCCACCGGGCGCATGGTCAGTTCCGCAGAATGCGCACAGGCGATCGCGCAGTCAAAGCTTGCACTGAATACGATGCCCTGGTTTAAGGACGGAGCCCATGACCGGATCTTTACGGCAATGCTGCACGGCACGGCAGCACTGACCGATGACAGCACTTATCTGCGGGAACAGTTTGCCCATATGGACACAATCGCCTACTATACCCTGCAAAACCTGGAAGCACTGCCGCAGCAGGTAACAGAGCTGCTCTCACAGCCCAGGCGCCTGTTTGAACTGGCATGTCGCGCAAAAGCCACGGCAGAGCGGCTGCATATGTGGAAAAACCGCGCCGAGATGTTAAAAGGATATTTATAGAGGAGGAACATACGATGGAGCTTGGATCTTTGGAACAAAAACTGAAAAACAATTCCTACCCGGGAAGGGGAATCGTAATCGGCATGTCCCCGGACAAAAAATATGCGGTAACAGCATATTTTATTATGGGGCGCAGCGTCAACAGCCGCAACCGTATTTTTATCGAGGACGGCGAAGGCATCCGCACCCAGGCGTTTGACCCCGCAAAACTGAGCGACCCAAGCCTGGTTATTTATGCACCGGTACGCGTCCTTGGCACAAAGACGATTGTAACAAACGGAGACCAGACCGATACGATTTATGAGCTGATGGGCAAAGGGCAGACGTTTGAACAGGCACTGCGCACCAGGACTTACGAGCCGGACGCACCGAATTATACGCCGCGGATATCCGGTGTGCTTCAGATCGAAAAGGGTGTTTATCATTATGCGATGTCGATTTTAAAGAGCAATGAAGGCAACCCGGAATCGTGCTGCCGCCATACGTTTACTTATGAATGTCCGATTGCGGGCGAGGGGCATTTTATCCATACGTACCAGGGAGACGGCGATCCGCTGCCGAGTTTTGAGGGAGAGCCGGAGCGTGTTGGGATCTTGGGGGATATTGAGGAGTTTACGCAGATGGTGTGGGGGAGCTTGAATGAAGAAAATAAGGTGTCTTTGTTTGTGAGGTTTATTGATGTGGAGACTGGGGGAGTTCAGACGCGGATTGTGAATAAAAATCGATAGATTGTTTTTTTTGAGAGAGGGGGGGACGCTGGAGGAAGGGGAGCGGGGCTGGCTTCCTGTTCCGATTCCAGAATGTAAGGAGCCCTAAGCATTCTGCGGGAACGCTGTGGCACCGTCCGGGCGCGGCACCTAGTTCGCCCTGGCGTTCCGCCAGCAGCTAAAGGTGCCGCTTGGCTTCGCCCCTGGGTTGCCCAGCAGAATACTAAGGGCTCCTAACATTCTTCCAAAGTCACAGGAAGCCAGCCCCGCTCCCC
>CAMUPC010000263.1 GCA_947090545.1 uncultured Eubacterium sp.
AGGATAAGGGAACGTATGCATATGACGGAAAGACGCTGACGGTGACGGACGCGAATGGCAAAGATACGACTGCGGAGGGCGATCCTGTGAAGCTGCATTACGCATATTCACAGAGCGACCAGCTGACGGGAGATTTTACCATATCTGCATCCGACTTAAAAGTGGTGTCAGACGGCGGAAAAGATGGAAAAGGGAAAGGAAAGAAGTCGAAATCCAAGTCGGAATCAGGTAAAAAGCCAGGCGCGCCAGATCTTGCGGTTACAAGCGACGATGACGCTACGCTCATGACGTTTTACGCGGATGGAACGTATTGTTTCCAGTTTGAATCGTATGGAGTTGAGGATAAGGGAACGTATGCATATGACGGAAAGACGCTGACGGTGACGGACGCGAACGGAGGAGAAACAACCGCAGAGGGCGATCCGCTGAAGCTGCACTATGCGTATTCACAGAGCGACCAGCTGACGGGTGACTTTACCATTTCCGCTTCGGAACTGCCTCAGGCATAAAGCATGCCCGGCACTCGCGGGCATATATAGGCAATCATGCAGGCAGAGCTCAGTGTCCGCGAGTATTGCAGTACAGCAGCAGGCGTTTCCTGCCGTATGATTCGGCAGTATTGGCCTGTTGCTGTCATGAAATTACAGTGCGAAAGGATTTTGAAATATGGAGCAGATCAAAGGAACGAACTTTGGAAACTGGCTTGTTCTGGAAAAATGGATGTCGCCCGATTTATTTGCCGGGACAGACGCAGAAGACGAGGTGTGGCTGAACCGCCTGGAAGAGCCGCAGAAGCTGGCAGAGCGGGTAAAACAGCACAGGGATACTTACGTTACACAGCAGGATTTTAAAATCGTGGCTGAGCATGGCCTGAATCTGGTGCGGATACCTGTGCCGTATTTTATCTTTGGTGATGTAAAACCGTTTATAGGATGTGTGGAATATCTGGACCGTGCGTTTGGCTGGGCGGAAGCTTACGGCATAAAGATACTGATCGACCTGCATACCGTTCCGGGCAGCCAGAACGGGTATGATAACGGCGGCATCACCGGTGTATGCAAATGGTGCCGGGATAAAGAAGCGGTGGAATTTGCCCTGACGGTTTTGGAGAGGCTGGCCGAAAAGTACGCAGACAGGGATGGGCTTTATGGAATTGAGGTATTGAATGAGCCGATCAGCTGGATTGTTTATAAGACAGCGCCTTCCACGGGAAAAGCAAGGGATAAAAACGAGGCAGCAGGCAGCGGGCATGTGCCGTTTGCTTTTTTGAAAAAATTTTACAAAGACGCGTACCGCCGTATCCGCAGGTATCTGCCGGAGGATAAGGCCATCGTTTTTCATGATGGCTTCCGCCTGAGCAGATGGAAGGATTTTTTTGTGAAAGAACAGATGAAAAACGTAATTGTTGATACGCATATGTATATTTTCGCGATGGAAAATTTTATCCCTGTCCGCGCCATGTGGGCTTACCGGCTTTTTATGGCATATAACCGCTGGTCGATCACGCGGATGGCAAAGTATACACCGGTAGTTGTGGGCGAATGGTGCATGGAGCAGCGCTGGGCGCTTGCGCTGGCAGACAAAAAAGGAAAAACAGACAGCGAGCGTAAGGCGCTGGCAAGAAAAGCCTATCAGACAGTCGCAAAGCTGCAGCTGGATGTATGGGAATTATCCGCAGGCTGGATTTACTGGAATTACCAGCTGTACCGTGACAAGAAGAAACCAATTAATGATAAGCTGTCTATGGATGCCTGGGCGCTGAACAGGGTCTGGGAGCATGGATGGTGGCCGAAGGAGAAAGCATAGGAAGGAGTTATGTATGGATAACAAAAACTTCTGGAGCAGTCCGTTGGCATCTTCGAGAATAAAGACAGCGGATGTGAAACTGGCGGAAAATCTGATCGGCTATTTTATCGGGCCATTTGGCGCAATGCTGTCTTCTGGTATCTTTACCAGCATTCTGCAGTCTTATTTTACGGATGTATTAAAATTAAACCTGACGTTTTTGACGACACTGCAGCTGGTCTCTACAATTCTGATCGTAGCGGCAAATCTGGCCGCGGGGCAGATGATCGAACGGACAAAGGCGCTGGCCGGAAAGGCAAGGCCTTGGATTTTATTATCCGCGCTGACCGTTTCGACTGCAAGCGTGCTGATGTTTATCGTGCCGTTTGAGGGGACGGCAAAAATGGTCTGGATCGCGGCTGCTTATAATTTGTATTACGCGGCTGCGTTTCCGATTTACAGTACGGCAAATGCCACGCTGATCGCGGTGTCGACCAGGGACAGCAGCCAGAGGGGCGCGCTTGCTTCGTTTGCGAATATTGCCGGGCTTGGCGTGATGGGGGCAGGCTCCATGGTATTTCCGATCCTGGTGTCATTTGCGTTAAAGGAAGACCAGGGACGGTGGTTTGCTGCTATGCTGGCGATTGCCCTGTTTTCCGCGCTGTCCATTTACCTGCAGTTTGCGTTTACCAGAGAACGTGTAACGGAAGAGCTGTTGGCACAAAAGGCGCAGGAAGAAGAAAAATCCGCGCCTTCCCTTGTAAGGCAGCTAAAAGCCGTAACGAGCGAAAAAATGTGGTGGATCGTAATGCTTTTTTATATTGGCTTCCAGTGGGCGGGAGCGATGAAAAACGGCTCTATGGCTTATTACTGCAAATGGGTGCTGGATAACACTTTTTTTGGAACTGCCGATGCCTGGGGCGCGTCGCAGTCCCTGCTCAGCATTATGGGCGCGGTGCCGATGGCTGCAGCCGCGGCGTTTGTGGTGCCACTGTGCAATCGGTTTGGTAAACGGATCATTACAATGATCGGCATGATCGTAGGAGCCTGCGGCGGCGTAATTGCTATCCTGGGCAATGGGAATATCATCCCGGTAGCGGTTGGCGTCGCGGTGAAGTGCCTTGGATCCGCACCGGCCTGCTATATGATCCTTGCCATGCTGGCGGATGTGATCGACCACATTGAATACAAGGAAAATCTTCGTACAGACGGGCTTACGATGTCGATCTACAGCAGCATCATGGTGGCCGGCACGCCTATCTGCAACGCGGTCTTCAGCGCCGTTTTAAACGCGGGCGGATATGACCAGGCCGCGGACGTGGCGCTGGGGACGGCTGCGCAGGCGGCATCTGCGCAGACTGTGATCACGGTCAGTTATATCTGGGTGGAGACGACTGCATATATAGTCTGCGCTGTGTTGATCTTTTTCTTTACGGTGGAAAAGAATCTTCCACATGAGCAGGAAGTGATAAAAAGCAGGATGGCCGGCAAGATGTCATAGGAATGAGGGTATAAAAATGAATGTAGAATTATTTACAACTTATGGAGATGGAAACAGGGATGAGCGGCAGTATCATCTTTTAGAGTTTGAAAAGGATGAAGATGGGGTGGAAAATAAAGTCGTGAATCTGTATCCGCAGGTAAGGTTCCAGATCATGGAAGGATTCGGAGGTGCGATTACAGACGCCGCTGGGTATGTCTATTCTTTGATGGATGATGAGCTGAAAAAGCAGCTGATGAATACCTATTTTTCACCAGAGAGGATGAAGTATGGCATTGTTCGGATCCATATGGACAGCTGTGACTTTTCAACGGAAATGTATGAGGCAATGTCTGATGAAAATGACAGGGAACTTGAGAGTTTTTCTTTTGAAAGGACAGAAAAATATATTATCCCTATGCTTGCGGATGCACAGAAAGCTGCGGGGAAACCATTGGAAATCATGCTGTCTCCATGGTCGCCGCCCGCTTTTATGAAGACGAATGGGGAAAGGAAATGCGGCGGAAGTTTAAAGCCGCAGTACCAGGCGTTCTGGGCAGATTATATCTGCCGCTATATTATAGAATTTGAAAAGCGAGGTTATATGGTGAGGAGGATCTCGCTTCAAAATGAGGCAAAAGCAGTTCAGGAATGGGATTCCTGCGTCTATACTGCTGAACAGGAAAAAGAATTCTTGCGGGATTATATGTATCCGGCTCTGCAGGCACACGGACTTTCGGAGGTGGAAATCTTCATTTGGGACCATAATAAAGAGCGGGTTTTTGAAAGGACCTGTCAAATTGTGGATGAGGACACAGAGGATATGGTGGCAGGAGTGGCATTCCACTGGTATAGCGGGGATCATTTTGAGGCTTTGGAGCTTGTGCGGCAAAAATTTCCAAAGCTCAAACTGATCATTTCGGAAAGTTGTATTGAATATACAAAGTTCGGGGCAGCAGACAATCGTCGGAATGCTGCAAGGCTGTCCCATGAAATGATTGGGGATCTGAATGCAGGTATGTGTGCGTTTTATGACTGGAATCTGCTGCTGGATGAAACAGGGGGACCAAACCATGTTGAAAATTTATGCCATGCACCATTTTTGTATGACAGGACAGCAAAAAAACTGCTGCCGCAGTTGATACAGCAGTATTTTTATCATTTCTCACATTATATAAAAAAAGATGCAGTACGTATCGGTTTTAGCAGATACACCGATAAGCTGGATGTAACAGCATTTGAGAATCCAGATGGAACCAAGGTGGTCATTTTCTTAAATAATACAAAAGAAAAGATGCCGGCAGTACTTCGTATGGATGATGAAATAGTAAAACTGGAACTGCCTGGCGGCTCTATCACAACAGGAATAATCAGATGATCGATATTACAATGGGACATGTATATTTTGTTTCGATATTGACATACCTAATTCAGCAGCCGCTTTTGCGCTGCCAATTTCCTTTGCCAGCTTTACGGCAGTCAAAATGGCAGACCGGGTAGTGCGTGAGATGATGGGCTTGTAATGCAAAAATTTTCTGTGCGCATTGACCTGATTGTATGAAATGAGTATAATATGGGTAGAATGCTGCTATCTAATATACGCAAGGAGGTTTTGTTATGAATATTCGTCCATCCGCAGCAATCCGCCAGAATTACAACGAGATTGCCGATCTGTGCCGGAAGACCGCAGAGCCCATTTTCCTTACTAAAAATGGCGAAGGCGATTTGGTCGTTATGGACATTGAAACATACAATCGACGGGAAAAAATGCTGAAACTTCGTGAGGAACTGCTTGCTGTTGAAGAAGACCGGCAGGCAGGCAGAGTTGGGTGTACCTTAGATGAGTTGGATGCTTATCTGGATGATATCATTGCAGAGGAATAAGATATGACAAAAGACAGAAAATACAGAGTTGTCGTTTCTGACCGGGCGAAAAGGATGCTGGGAACACACATCCGTTTTATGGCACAAGTCAGCAAGGAGGCGGCAGCGGCAAAAAAGGAACAGCTTATGACTGCCATGGGTTCACTCTCCCGAAACCCGCAGCGTTTTCCCTTCTTTGAGGAACCATACATTCCCCAAAACAAATATCACAAGATGTTTGTAGAAAAGTGGTATCTGATCCTTTATCAGGTGCAAGATGATATCGTCTATGTAGAATATATCCTTGATTGCCGCAGGGAATACGGCTGGCTCGTACATTGACCGCATTTCTATGAACAACATCTTTCCCACCAACGGGAAATAATAAAACAGATACCGCTATTTAAGGGGCTGTGAAAAAAGTCACCATTTTCTGCGGGAAAATAACCGGATATAGCAAACCGGAGTTTAAAGGAGAAAATTATGAATATAGAACAATTTTGGAAAGCCGTTCTTGCTCAA
>CAMUPC010000264.1 GCA_947090545.1 uncultured Eubacterium sp.
GCCAGGGCGAACTAGGTGCCGCGCCCGGACGGTGCCACAGCGTCCCGCAGGATGCCTAGGGATTCTTAACCTTCTGGAACGGACGCAGCCAGGGCGTGCCCATCCCCTCTCCCAGCGTCCCTTTCTGAAAAAAACACCCCTCACCACAACCACCAACAATTCTCTTTCACCCATATAAGGAGGACTTTCATGAAAACACTTTATGTATCAGACTTAGACGGCACACTACTGCGCCATAACGAGACAACATCCGCTTACACAAATACAGTTATTAACAGCCTCACAGAGAAAGGAATGATTTTTTCCTACGCAACAGCAAGATCCTTAGTCACCTCCAAAAAGGTAACAAAAGGCCTATGCGCCAAAATCCCCCTGATCGTGTACAACGGTGCTTTTGTAATGGACAATGTCACAGAAGAAATCCTGCTGTCCAACTATTTCGAGGAAACGCCCGCACAGGTTTTTCAAGATTTGTTTCGGCACCAGGTGTATCCGATTGTATATTCGTATATCGACGGCGCGGAGCGGTTTTCATATATGGAACAGGCATGTACGAAGGGAATGGCTGACTTTATACAGACGAGAAAAGGGGACAAAAGAACGCGTTCCGTGCAAACGACAGACGCGCTAACAATGGGAAATTGCTTTTACATTACCTGCATCGACAAGCCGGAAAAACTAGAGCCTTTGTACCAAAAGTACCGGGATGCGTTTCACTGTGTCTACCAGAAGGATATCTATTCCGGGGAGCAGTGGCTGGAAATAATGCCGCAGGCTGCGTCAAAGGCGAATGCGGTATTGCAGCTAAAGGAACGGCTGGGATGCGGCAGGGTTGTTGCGTTTGGGGATGGGAAGAATGACCTGGATTTGTTTGAAATCGCGGATGAAGGCTATGCAGTGGAAAACGCAGTGGATGAGCTTAAAGCGATCGCAGCGGGAGTGATTGGCAGCAACGAAGAGGATGGGGTTGCGAAGTGGCTGGAGCAGCATTTTGTGGGAGAATGAGGAGGGATATTTTTGGTTTATTGATCCTGTGGTGTATTTTGCGGATGCAGGGACGCCGGGAGAGGGGATTGGCGCACCCTGCCTGCGTCCCTTTATTCAAAGATGCCCCTCTTTTTGCGCCAGTTACGTAATATCCCGTTTCTGATAGATCTTTACCGCAACCTGATAAGAGATCAAAAACCATACGGCGGAAACTGCCAGCACCATAGCAAACGCAGCTAAAATATGTTCTTTGACAGGGAAAAACAGATTGGCAAGCAGCACAAGCCCGGCAATGATTCCGGTTGACGCCATAAAAGACATCATAAACACAATCTGCGATTTTTCCGGGTCAAACAGATACGCGCATGGCAGGCTGATGCCGCCCGCTAACAGTGTGGTGCTGATGCCGACAGAACCGTATAAGCATAAAGAGTGACATGTGATATCCGCGTCAAAGAATGCGAGTACGATACAAGGAAGCAGTGCGGCAATGATTCCGAACACGGCAAGCAGGATATAAAAGATAAATTTTTCTCCGATAATCTGGCTTCTGGATACCGGCATTGTGATGACGTTTTGATTCCATTTGGAAGCCGCGTCGCTTGTAATACTGATAAACGCGGCGGTTGTGGAAGCAACCGGAGCCAGGACTAAGAGCGCGCTCGTTTCAAGCAAAAACGACAGCCCAAAGCCTAAGACAACAAGGCTGATGACGGTTACAAGAATATTGCTTCCGGCAATATACAGATCTTTGACTAAAACACCTTTCATGGCTTTTCCCCCTTTACATAAAACAGCATAATCTCATCCAGCGAAACCGGGACGATAAGTGCTTTCGGATATTTTTTCTGCATTTTTTCCCGGTCGGAAATCAACACCTGCCATTCATAATCCATTTTGCGGGATACAACAATATCGGAAGGATCTAATGCGTCAAACTGTGCGGCGCCGCATTTGATCATACCGTACTGTTCAAGCAGTTCATCTTTGGGTTTGGAAAATACGACTTTTCCCTGATGGAGAAACACGATATAGTCAGCGATTTTTTCCAAATCACTCGTAATATGCGAGGATACGAGGATCGAGTGTTCTTCATCCTGCACAAAATCTAACAGCATGTCTAAAATATCGTCCCGCACGACGGGATCAAGCCCGCTCGTAGCTTCATCCAGGATCAGCAGCTTCGAGTGATGGGAAAAGGCGGCGGAGATGGCGAGCTTCATTTTCATTCCTTTGGAAAACTGCCTGATCCGCTTATCGGACGGCAGGGAAAACTGTCTGAGCAGACGGAAATATGCCGGCTCGTCCCATGACTGGTAAATGTGCTTCATCACCCGGTTCAGCCTTCTGGGAGTAAGGATTTCTGGATAATTGCTGCCGTCGAATACAACGCCGATCTGCTCTTTGATGCCTTCATCCAGATCTTCTTGTTCCAGGATCGAAACGGCTCCGGCTTCCTTTTGCACAAGTCCCAGGGCAGCATGGATCGTAGTGCTTTTTCCAGCACCGTTTTCACCAATCAGCCCGACAATAGAACCGCTTGGAACGGTAAAGGAAACATGGTCTAAGACAAAATCCTCATAAGTTTTCGTTAGCCCTGATATGTTTAACGCATGATTCATGGTTATTCCTCCTCATATAATAGTGTCAGCAGGTTCAGCAGCTTGTTCAGCGGGATTCCGCTTGTGCGGGCGGTTTCGATCGCCTCTATAAAAAGGCATTCAATCTTTTTTTGCTGCTCTTCCAAATAAAAATCCTGGTTTTGGACGGATACATAACAGCCTTTTCCGGCAGTTGTCTCGATAAATCCGTCTGCTTGCAGGCAGTCATACGCCTTTTGCACGGTTAAAACACTGATTTGCAGCGATTTTGCAAGAGAACGAATCGAGGGAAGCGCTTCTCCGGCTTTGAGGGTGCCGTTCATAATCTGCGCTTTCACCTGCGATGCAATCTGCTCATACAGCGGGCGACTTGTCTTGTTGCTTACAACAATCTCCAACGGTTCACCGCCTTTCTGTATCTAACTGTATTGTATATACAAGTACAGTATATGACATAGCAGGATAGTTGTCAAGGTGATTTTCGATTTTCTTAGGATTAAGCGCATGAGGTGCCAAATGTATTGGTTCAAAGATGTTCTTGACATAATGATAACGATGTGTTATCTTACAGATAGATAACACGCTGTACACTATAAAACTGCTGTTTTCAGACATGTTCTAACTGCAAATCAATGAGACAACAGAGCAATCAACTGGTATCTGATATAAGAGAGGAGGCTGGTTATGCAGCAGGCATCGGATTATGAACTGGAATTAATGAGGGTAATCTGGGACAACGGCGGCACTGCGCTGTATGCACAGATCTATGCGGCATTGGAGGAAAAAGGGATTTTCTGGACGAAAAATACGATTATTACGCTGCTGTCCCGCTTAATGGACAAAAAGCTTTTGAAAGCAAATAAAATCGGGCACCGCAACAAATATACGGCGCTGGTGTCCGAGGACGAGTATCAGGGCGTACAGACAGAAAGCTTTCTGGATAAATTTTTTAAAGGAAATGCCAAAGGGCTGGTTGCGTCGCTGATTCAAAAGGAACTGCTGACAGAAGAGGATTTTGAAGAGCTGAAACAATACTGGCAGGGCGGTGACACGGCAGATGAATGAAATAATGAAAGGCTATGTGTCCGTTTCCCTATCCGGGACGCTGCTGATGGCTGTGCTGCTGCTTATGTGCCCTCTGTATCGGAAGCGGTTCAGCAAACGATGGCAGTATTATATTTGGCTGGTTGTTGCCGCACGTTTTCTTGTACCGTGGAATCCGGGAGACGGGGTTGTTGGGCGGCTGTTTCTGGTTGCGCAGGAGCAGGGCAGACAGTGGCTGGATGCGCAGCCAGGCAAAGAGTCAGGGCAGTCAGAGGCATCAGAGAAAAGACCACAAACAAAACAAGGAGAGGCTGCGGGGCAAAGCGATCAGGAAGATGAGAAACAGCAGGCAGCCATAATGCAGCATGAGGCTTTAAAAAGCAAAGAACAGTTCCATAGCAGAAAAGCAGTACAGAGGCTTCTGGAATATAGTTGGATGATCTGGCTGTCTGGAGTATTGATTTTGCTGGTGCGCAAGCTTAGCGCCTATCGCGATTTTGTGCGGTATTTAAAAGCAGGATGTACCCCGGTAGAAGATATCGGGCGGCTTGAACTATTTGGAAAAGTAACTGCGCAAAGCCGTCTGTCAAGGATGGCAGGGCTTTATACAAACAGCCAGATCACATCTGCGCTTTTGGTGGGCCTGTTTCATCCCGCGGTTATTTTGACAACGACGGAACTGTCAGATGCCGATTTTTACTATACGGTTCTGCATGAATGGACACATTGCAGGCGCGGAGACCTGTTTTATAAATGGCTGGTGCAGCTTGTGATATGCCTGCACTGGTTTAATCCGTGCGTTTATTTGCTGGAGCGGGAAACAAGCCGGATGTGCGAGCTTTCCTGTGACGAGGCAGTTACCAAAAATCTGGACGCAGCGGAAAAACGTGCCTATGGGGATATGCTGCTGCGCGCGGTTGGGACAGCGGGCGGTTTTCAAACGCTTCCGCCAGCACTGTCACTACATAGAGGAAAAAAATTAATGAAGGAAAGGCTGGGTGCACTGATGAACGAGAGAAAGAAAACGAAATGGACAGCCGCGGTATCACTTGCGGCAGCACTGTCACTAACGGCTGGCGCGGTAGCTGCGGGAGCATACAGAATACCGGCAGCAGCACAGGAAACAGGCAGGGACGCAGAGCTTATGGAATACAAAGAAAAAGCTTCGCAGGAAGAATATGAGATGTGGGGAATTACACGAAAGAACGGCGCGTTTTATTACCAAGGCAGACAGATTCGCATTTTTATGGATGTACGTGCGGACGGGTCTTTTGTCAGGTTTCATTTTGACAAAGACGGGAAAGCGGATGTAAAAGTAAGACGGGCAAACGATTTTTCGATTGCGGGCGTATCCGGGCTGACTAAACAGGAAAAGCGGGAAATTATGGAAGAATATGGTTCCGCAGCGAAAGAAGAGCAGGATGAGCAGAAGAAGGATGAGCAGAAGAAGAAAACGAAGCCGGAATTGTCAGTCACCCGTCTGCGGAAAGGGGAGCTTACAGAAGCAGTGCGGGAAGTGGTGAAGGACTGTAAGGATGGGGTATGGTATGTGATAAAAAATGAGGGGATTCAGTATTTGTATTATAACGGTATGACTGGGAAATATGCGTTTCAGCCGTCGATAAGCCGTAAGAAAGCGGTGATAGAGATTGCGGATCTGGGCGGTACGGGAGAGGAGTATGTGCTGCTGGCGGTCAGGGGGGATCGTTTGTTAACGGTGATGTATCATGGGAAAGCTGTTCGGTATCAGACGGTGAAAGTTTGAAGGTGCTGAGTTTTTGTGCATATGAGGACGCTGGAGGGAGGGGAGCGGGGCTGGCTTCCTGTTCCGATTCCAAAATGTAAGGAGCCCTAAGCATCCTGCGGGACGCTGTGGCACCGTCCGGGCGCGGCACCTAGTTCGCCCTGGCTTACAGCCAGCAGCTAAAGGTGCCGCTTGGCTTCGCCCCTGCGTTATTCAGCAGAGACTGTAAATTTAACTGTGTATTGTCGGAAATTGGTATGTAACCGCTAGGCT
>CAMUPC010000265.1 GCA_947090545.1 uncultured Eubacterium sp.
CGGAACAGGAAGCAAGCCCCGCGCCCCTTCCTCCAGCGTCCTTTTCTCAAAAAAACACAACACTTGACCGAAACCGCTGCCATTTTGATTCATCCACATCAGCATATCCCACACCAGAAGAAATAGCCCAACCCGCCAAATAAATCTAGGATATATTCCTCCGATCATTTCTCCGATCTGTTCACGCGTTCATTCTACGAAAGATTCTTCCATATTGAAAAATTCTTACAACTATGATAAAATTTCAATGGTTTATAAGCATATTATTCAGCAGCTTTACACAAAGAACCAAATAAAATAAAGAAGAAACAAGGAAGGCTATGATGTAACAGAGAGGTATCAAAGATCTATGAAACAATTCATGAAAAATCAAAAGCTTGCATCCAGAATCAGTATCCTGACAACAACAATTACGCTGGCTGGACTACTGCTGCTGTGGACGATGATCGTTTTCAACACGGAGTCCATGGTCAGGGAGAATATTACAAACCAGATGGTAAACGCGGTTGAATCAAGAGCTGTGATTATTGATGATTATGTAACGTCTGCGGAGGAATACCTAAGAGCGTTTGCCCTGGGCAGTGAGGTGCGGGACGTGCTGAAAATGCCGGATGATCCCGATGCGCTTGCCAGGGCGAAGCAGTATACACTGGATTTTGCCCAGGTCAAAGGGATTTTTGAAGGGCTCTATATTGCACGCCCGGATACTTACGTACTGACACATACTGCTGAGGAAGCGATTGGAATTACAACCAGGGAAGGAGAATCCTTAAAGACGTTCCAGCAGACGATTCTTGCCAGCAGGGAGCTTACGAATCTGGGCATTATGCAGTCACCGGGGACTGGAAATATGGTCATCTCCATGTATGCCCCGATATATGAAGCAGAGCAGTGCATCGGGTTTGTGGGCGCTGCGGTCTATGCTGGGCGCCTGATGGATGCGCTGCTGGATCTGGAGCTGAAAGGGCTGCCGGACAGCAGGTATGTGTTTTTAAATGCACAAACCGGCGTGTATTTGTATCATGAGGATGAAACGCTGCTGAATACAGAGGTCAAAGACCCAGGGCACCGGGAGATTATCAGCCAGGTGCAAAAAGAAGGGGCGTCTGGGACACAGATGCATACATACCGTGATGAAAGCGGCAGAAAGCAGCTTGCGGTTTATAAGTACCTGGACAGCCGGGGATGGATTTTTATGGTACAGGCAAATTCTTCTGAGGTCTATCGTTCTGTCGTGTCCGTGCGTATTTTGACAGGCGCGGCGTGTGCGGCAGTCGCCGGGGTGATTGTTTTCGTTACGCTTGCGATCCTGCGAAAGACGGGAAAAGAACTGATGGTGGTAGAAAAGGCAATCGCAGGGCTGAGTGAGTTCGACCTTTCCGCGGATGAAGGGCTGGAGCCTTTTTATGACAGGCAGGATGAGGTCGGCATGATTGCAAAAGCAGCTCACAATGTATGCAGCCATCTGAAGGCGGCGATGGGAGATATCGAAAGGATTTTGAGTGAAATTGCGGACGGTAACCTTACTGTGGACGTGCTGACAAATGAACGATATTATATTGGCGGCTTAAAGATGCTGACGGGCAGCTTGCAGGCGATCCAGTCAAAGCTTACGAAGGTGCTGACGGAGATATCGTTTGTATCCAGCCATGTCAGCGAAGAAGCCGGGCAGGTTTCTTCCAGGGCGGATTCTCTCTCACAGGGAGCAAAGGAGCAGTCACTGGCTGTACAGGCGCTTGGCATGGCAATCAGCAATATTGAGGAGCAGGCGGATGCGACGGCGAGCTTTGCGCATCTTGCCAAGGAAGAAAATGTCCAGACGCACCAAAGGATTGAGACGTGCAGCAAAGATATGGTAGAGCTGATGAATGCGATGCAGACGATTGATGAAAAGTCCAAGGAGATTATCCATGTGGTAAAATCGATCGAGGATATCGCTTCACAGACAAATATCCTGTCTTTAAACGCCGCGATCGAAGCAGCCCGCGCTGGAGAGCTGGGCAAAGGATTCGCTGTCGTGGCGCAGGAGGTACGTATGCTTGCCGGGCAGTCGGCAGAAGCAGCCAGGAGTACGGCGCTTTTGATCGGAGAGGCAGTTTCAGCCGTAGAGGTGGGCAGCCAGATTTCCAGCCTGACAGACCAAGCCTTGCAGGAGGTTGTCGCGAGTGCAAAGAAGGTGTCGGACGCTGTGTCGTCGATCTTTGAAGCCTCAGACGGCCAGTCCCAGGCAGTCGGCAGGATTTCGCAGGAGCTTACGCGCATATCCAATGTTGTGCAAAGCAATGGGGATGTTGTAAAAGATTCGGCTGCTGTCAGCGAAAAAATGTCAGAGCAGGCGCAGATGCTGAAAGAACAGGTATCAAAATTTCGATTATCCTAAAAAAGAGGCTGTCGTACAGGCAGCCCCTTTTTTTCAAAGCCAGTACACGTACTAGGAGTGCATTTCGTTTGGCTTTTCACTTCCATATAAAAATGGTTCCGACACATGGGTATTAAACCACTGTACGACAGGCCCCATAAACAAAGCGGTAATGACCGTACCGACTCCGATCGTGACATGGCATACAAAACCGACGATGACGCAGATCGAATCACTGACAATCCGGCAGATTTTAAACGCGGTCAGCTTGTATTTGTAAGCTGCGATCAGGGAGACTGCGTCATAGGCGGAGACTCCTAGGTCAGCGGTAAAATAGATCGATGCGGCAAAGCAGGTGCCAAAGATCCCAAACAGCATCATAAGGATGCGTATCGGCATGGACGGGTCAGGAAACCAGCCGTCCAGCAGCCGGTACATAAAGTCTGCCGCTGCCCCGGTAAAAAACAGGTTGATCACAGTTGCGATGCCGATATAGTGCCGCTCTACAAAAAATACGGCGACTAACAGCGCTCCGGTGACGATTAAGTAAAAAACACTGTAGGTAGAATGGAAAATATTGGCGATTCCTGTCACAAAGCAGGTAAAAGGATCAGCGCCCAGGTTTGCTTTTTGAAATGAGCCGATGCACAGCCCGGTGACGATTACGCCAAAGAATGCCATTGCGATTCGTTTCCATTTTTGCGGTGTCATGTTATTCATTCCGTCCCTTTCTGCCTGGCTCGCATCTGGTTTGTATTATACCGGATGTGAGCCAGATATTTTTTTCAGTATGTCCTGATAGTTGTCTATGCTTCGCCTTCTGCGTCCAGCAGGATGATCTTTGACCAGAAATCGGTGCACAGAGATTCGTCCCCGATCGCCTGCCCAGCAGAAGAATCGGTGGCAACCAGCCCAATCTGCATCAGCTCGGCGCCATAGAAGCTCTCGCTTCTGCCAAACTCATCGGTAGCGCGGTAGCAGACAGCATCGTCCAGCCCTTGCAGGCGGATTCTGCGAAACTCGCAGTTGATATCGTTCAGCACTTTATAATATGCCGCAACCGCGTGCTTTTTGTCCTCCGATACGACCATCCATGCGGTGATATTGCCGTCAAACGGGCTTAACAGGCGGTAAAAGGTGCCTGTGTGGAGCAGCTTGCGATATTTTTTCACAAATACGATCTGCTGTTTTACCTCTTCCATCTCACTGTCGGTAAGCTGCGCCAAATCCAGCTCATAGCCAAAGGCTCCAAAACATGCGACATCGCCGCGCGTTTTTAAAGGCGTGATACGGTTGAGCTGATGGTTCGGCGTGATCGATACGTGCGCGCCGATGGAGCTGATCGGATATGCGTAGGAAGTGCCGTATTGGATTTTCAGGCGCTCTACAGCATCCGAATCGTCGCTTGCCCAAGCCTGCGGCGCATAGTACATCAGTCCCGGGTCAAACCTGCCGCCGCCGCTGGCGCAGGATTCAAACAGGATATGCGGAAACTCGCTGGTCAGCCGTTCGTACAGGTCGTAAAAGCCAAGGATATAGCGGTGGAAGATCTCACCCTGTTGGCAGGCTACGTAGGCGATGGAATAGCATTCGGTAATATTGCGGTTCATATCCCATTTCACATAGGAAATCTTAGATTCGCGCAGGATCTTTGCCGTCATTTCATAAATATAGTCTACGACTTCTTTTCTGGAAAAATCCAGTACATACTGCTGCCTGCCGTGAGAAACGCTCCGGTTTGGCGTATGCAGAATCCAGTCCGGGTGCGCGCGGTACAGCTCGCTGTCTTTGTTTACCATTTCCAGCTCAAACCATAAGCCGAATTTCATGCCAAGCGCTTCTATTTTTTCAGAAAGCCCCTGGATGCCGTTCGGCAGGCGGTCAGTATTTGGCCACCAGTCGCCCAGCCCGCTCGTCTCGCCGCACCGTGTCGAGAACCATCCGTCGTCCAGCACGAATAACTCAACACCTGCGTCTTTTGCCGTCTTTGCAATGTTTAACAGCTTTTCTTCGGTAAAATTAAAATAGGTAGCTTCCCAGTTGTTTAACAGAACCGGGCGTTCTCTGTCGCGCCAGTAGCCGCGCGCGAGGCGGGTACGGTACAGCCTGTGAAACGTCTGGCTCATGCCGTTCATGCCGCTGTCAGAATATACAACAACCGCTTCTGGAGTCTGGAAGCTTTCGCCCGGCTTTAAGCACCAGGAAAAGCCTTCTGGATGAATCCCGATCATCATACGTGTGACCTGGAACGTATCGACCTCAGCCTGTGCTAAAAAGTTTCCGCTGTATACAAACGAAAATCCCATCACTTCTCCCTGGAACTCATCTGCCGCAGGACGCTTTAAGACAACGAACGGGTTGTGCATATGCCCCGAAGCGCCGCGCCTGCTTCCCACGGACTGGATACCCTGCTCCAGCCGGCGTTTTTTCACATACCGCTCCCGTCCCCAGGCACCGGAAAACTGGAGCCATTCATAGTCCGCGTCCGGCAAATCCAAAGAAAGGCTCATCGCGGTTGTAATCTGCTCGTCTTGTGTCCCGTGGTTTTCAAAACGGACACTGCGCGCGATGGCGTTTTCTTTTTGGAAGATCGTATACAGCAGCGTCATTTCTACTTGGAGCAGCTCGTCCCGCAGCAGGATCTCCAGCGTGTCCGCTTCGTCCCCGGACTCGGTATAGGTTGCCGGAAGCCCTGCAAGGGCTGGTTTTCCTGTGGAGATTTTATGGGATACATACGTAAAATTGGTAATCCGGCTGCCGTTTTCCTGAAGGAGCTCTACAGCAGGCATCCGAAAATCGGTTGTTCCGTAAGAAGGGTATTCCTGTTTTAGATGTTCCAGTGTGAAGGAATATTCTCCTTCGTATAAATAAGAAGTCACTGGGCGGTATGCGTTTTCTGTCAGATAGTCATAGTTGTCCTTCTGCGGGATTTTCTTCCCGAAATAAAGCTGGCCCATCTGTCCGTTGCGCATAATCTTCATCAGATAGCTGATCTGGTCGTTGTACAGATGAAATTCTTTTGTCTTTTCGTTAAAAATAATAGCCATGCTGTCTCTCCTTTTCTTGTTTCTTGTGTTTGGCTGCGCGTGCTTTGAAAGCGGTGCAGGGGTTGGTGTTTTGTGATTTTTATTTTAGCGGTTTTGTGCGTTTTTACCAGATTTTTATGTTGAAAAAAACTGTGAATATGATGTTAGATGTGGGGATATTGGGAGGGGAGTTGGGGGAGGGACGCTGGAGGGAGGGGAGCGGGGCTGGCTTCCTGTTCCGATTCCAGA
>CAMUPC010000266.1 GCA_947090545.1 uncultured Eubacterium sp.
GGCGAACTAGGTGCCGCGCCCGGACGGTGCCATAGCGTAACCGCAGGATGCTTAGCGCTTCTTAACCTTCTGGAACGGACGCAGCCAGGGCGTGCCAATCCCCTCTCCTGGCGTCCCCCTCGATAGACTCCCTATAAATGTCTCGCATCCTTCGAGTATGGCTCTCAAATGAAAAATCAAACTCCATCTCCAGCAAGCATCTGTTCGCCTGCACCAGCAGCTCCCTGTCCATATAAATTCGATACAGTGTTTCCTTTAGGCCCCGCAGCGTACCATCATACACAAATGCAGCATCCGCATTTCCTTTCAGGATATCGCGTGCTCCAACATACTCTGACATCACAACTGGAACCCCGAAGCTGGCTGCTTCCAGCACAACAAGCCCGAATGTTTCCCTCCATCTGCTTGGAACTGCAAGCACATCGATACTGTCCATCACGGCTCCCAGCTCCTTTGGTGCAAAACCTGGATGGTTTTTTACAAATGGTTCCGTACGGCGCGCTGTACTGGAATAAAGATGCAGCTCCAAATCTGTGCATCCGTTCTGCACCAGCCAGCGGCAGGCATGTAGCAGCGTAAAAAACCCTTTGTGCTCTGACCAGCTTCCAATATACCCGATCCGCAGTGTCTTTCCGTAGCTCCTGCTTTTGCGGCGGTCTGCAATTCCCGCATGGCTGACTGGCAGTACGGCTTCCCGCCCAGACTGTATCTGTCCCAGGATGGAATGGTAAGTCTCCTTAGCAAGCGTGCTGTTAAAATGAAAGCAGGAGACCATGCGAAACATGGACAGGTAGTATTCGCGCAGTGCATGATAATCTGGCGCGTTTTTGCTATTTTTGTGTTCAAAATGGCTGCTTTTTATGATGTTGTGCTTGTGTGTCTCAGCCAGGTAAAAGCACTTTTTTCCGATGGCTGCAAGCCTTTCGATCCTGCGAAAGCGGCTGTACCATGCCGACTGCTCCATTCTGAGCCTCCACTGTGGAAACGCGTGTTTGCAGCATTTTGCGCAATTGTTCCATTCCTTGCCTGTGCAAAGCTGGCCTCCTGCCAGTAATACCGCAGACGGGCAAATTCCAAAATAGTCATGCGAAGTATATATGACTGGAATGCCAAGCCTGCGTGCTTCTTCCAAAAACTCGCGGTGGAGCCCCATAAAGGTATGGATATGGATCACGCTGGGCTTTTGCCTGTGCAGAAAGGAAGCAAATGCATTCCCGGTACAGGCTGCCGTGTATGCTGCTGTATCCAAAATGCCATTGCATACGGCAACGGGCAGCGGATGGTAGATTACGTATGTTGGAATCTCTAAATAATCTGCTTTTTTTCGGTAAATGGCTGTCTTTTTTCTGGTATGTGCAGGCAGTGTGCCGGGCAGCAGCAGGCAGACGGTTTCTCCCATTTGTTGCTGCTGTATCATCAGGTCTGACGCATACTGGATCATTCCTCCGGCTCGTACTGGCGGAATGCCGAACATATAGTGAAGGATTTTCATAGCTTGTATCCTCTTTTCTGCCAAAGCTTTTATAAATATCCAACTGCAAGCAGTATCCTGCATACAATGCCATCCAACAGGGACTGGCGGTACAGCCGCCTGTCGCACAAGATGCGAAGCCTGCTCCCGGGTGTTTTTCCTATGCTGCACAAGATATGCAGGATCTCGTCTGCTTCTGTATCTGTGTGCTGTATAGATCCGGCTGCTGCCTGCTCTTGACAGATGCTGCAAAATTTTGCTGCCTGGCTGGTCAGCAGGTGCTTTTTCTGCCTGGCGTGCCTGATTCTGCGAAACCACCTCGCGCTGAGGCTGTCCTGTGCTCCGATCGTATTGTTTTCATGCTGGCGGTAGAGAATATACGTCTTTGTATCGTAAAGAACCGTTCCAAAGCGGGCGGCTGTCAGATACATCCACCAGTCATGCATCGTGCCGCCTCCTGGCGGATGTTCCCGAACCAGCGTCAGCAGCTTTCGGTTAAACACCTCGGTGCAGCCTTTGCATCTGTTTTCCATCAGGGCGTTTCCAAAAGATACCGCGCGCCGTATCCGCTGCGGGCTCTTCCAGCGTCTTTTTAAATCTGCTGTGGCACAGAGCACGTCCGCGCCATAAAGGAGCGGCAGCGAAGCATCTTCCTTTTGCAGCAGCGATACCGCGCGCCTTAATTTTGCCGGATGCCATACATCGTCCTGGTCGGCAAACGCGTAATAGGCGCTGTCCGTATCTGTCCGCTGCATCAGGTCAAAAAAGCTGCCTGCCGCTCCTTTGTGCCTGCCTGTATATACCGAAAGATTGGGATACCGGCAGGCATATTCGTGTAAAATCTCCATGGACCCGTCGCACGAGCCGTCGTCACGGATCAAAAGGGATACGGTTACCCCCTGCTGGCACAGGATACTGTCAAGCTGCTGCCGCAAATATTTGGCACCGTTATATACCGCCATCAGTACTCTGACACAGCAGGCTGCATGATTGTCCGCGCTATCTGCCGGATCATACGGCTGATCCTGTTTTGGATTGTCTGCCGCTTCCTTTTGTACTCTTTTTTCATATTTGATCTGCATTGTATGATAAATGTCCAGCATTTTCCGCTGCACAACAGCAAGCTCATAGCTCTTGATCTTCATCTGGTTGTACCTGCCGTATTGAAGGCGCAGCTTTGGATTTTGGATCATAAATTCCAGCAGATCCGCAAGCTGCCTGGCATCTGTCGGTGAAAATGTAAGTTTCAAAAGCTCCCTGTTTCCCCGGATATCCGACACGACACAGGCAAGCCCCGCCGCCATCGCTTCCATCAGCGCCGCCGGAAGCCCTTCCTGCAAAGACGGAAAGACAAACAGGTCCGCAGCCTGGTAAAGCTCCTCGACGGCTTGTACATATCCCGTCATTCTGATACTGTCTGTAATACCAAGCGTTGCCGCCTGCTGCTTTAGCTTTTCCCCGCACACGCCCTGCCCGCAAATCAGATAACAAACCTTCTGCCCTCTTTGCCGCAAGATCCAGACCGCCTGCAATACTACCTGGTGGTTCTTCCTTCTGCTCAGCTCCCCGACAGACAGCAGGCATACCGCATCCTGCGCGATCTGGTATTTTTTGCAAATCCGCTCCCGTATCCGCGCCCTGTCCGCATCGCCCAGTGCCCGAAACCGCGAGGAATCGACTCCAATGCCTGGAATCCAGCAAACCTGTTTCGCATACAAACGCCGTTTCGCCATCCTGTAATCTTCCCTGTTTACCGTTACCAGCATGTCTGTCCAAAGCGACAGCAGCTTTTCTACAGGATAATAAAGCAGCCAGTTTTTTATTGGAGCGCCCTTGTAAAAATGAAAGCCATGCGCCGTATAAAGAACCGGAATCCCATTACGGTGCGCCGCCAGCCTTGCCAGCGCCCCGCCAACCGGAGAATGGCAGTGTATCCAGGCAAACCGCACACGCCCCATCAGCCCTAAAAGCTGCCGGTAAGCCAGAAAGCCGTTTTTTACCGGGCAGACTGCCCTGGGACAGTCCCATTGATGCAGAAAAACCTGCATCCCGCGCAGCATCTTTACCAGCGTCCGCACGCGCTTTTTGTCACAGGTATTTCCTTCTCTGAAATTACACGTCACATGCACCTCATAACCCATATTTAACAGCAGGCGGATATTCGGCAGGTTAAACTGGTCGATCATCGAAGCCACCGATGCAAGCATCAGCACTTTTGGTTTACGCTTCATTCATAATCTCCGCTACCGATTTCATAATCTTTACATACATCGCATAGCTGTCTGTTCCCGCGTCTTTTCCTTCCTCCTGCTCAGACGGCTGCCACAAATTCAGCGCCATATCGAAAGGATGCACTTCTCCCCAGAGCAGCTCTCCCGCATCCGCATCCAGCGCAATGCAGATATTGTGAAACGTATCCAGGCTCATAATCCTTGTTCCCCGCTCGATATGCCCCAAAAACGACATGCTGATGCCGCATTTTTTTGCCAGCACATCCTGCGACCAGCCTTTCGCCTTGCGCACCTGGCGGATTCTCGTTCCCATCCTTGTATAATCCAATTCTTTCATGATCTTCCTCCCATCCATATCCCGCCGCCCCCTACCGTGACGCCAAAGGCAAAGAAAGAACTACAGTTAAAAAGCATAACATTTTGTAAGAAAATGTTATGCTTATTCATAATCGTGAAACGGCGAAAAACCGTATAAAATAAAGGAAAACGAAGCTTTGGAAGCAAAGCTTTATAAAATATTGCTAAAAAAACAGGATACTTTTGCAGATCGATGGCTTTCGTTGAAATACTGGAAAAAAATACATTTTTTGTATACATTCAATAGAAACAGCAAAAAAACAGGAAAGAAAAACAGCAAAACTGCCAATTTTTTCTTTCCTGTTGCAAAACGAGTAGATTTGGTATAGAATACTTTCAGGCAACATTTTCTTACAAAATGTTATGTTTTAGAATTATTGATTTCTTTTCCCCCTTTTTCGTGATAAATTCTCATCTACATTCCTTTAACTCCAGCAAAACCCGAAACCTCTCCCGGCAGTCATCCATCTCAGCCCTGACGCTTCCGCCCATCTTTTCTGCCAGCTCCCGGACAATAAACAGCCCCAGCCCGGAAGAGCCCTGCCTGCGGGCAGCATCCGCCTTATAAAAACGGTCAAATACCTGTTCCATATCCGGCGTCCCTGCCTGGGATACGCAGATCCGGTTTTCAAATACCAGCCTGTTTTCTTCCTGGCGGATCACCAGCTCCCCTGTACCATGCAGCAGCGCATTTCGGATCAGGTTGTGAAAGATGCGCCGCAGACATTCCTCATCCGCCTTTACACAAAAGCTTTCCGACGCAAAGTCTACCTTAGGAGCCATACCCTTTTCTTCCATCTCCTGATACATACTGACAAGGCAGTCACTGAGCAGCGGCAGCACCTGTATGTCACAGATACCTGGCGCAAAGTCCTCGCTCGTCAGCTTTGTATACAAAAACAGCTCTTCCAGCATATCCCCAAGCTCACCCATACGGCCTAACGCTGTCTGCAAATAGCGCTGCTGCTTTCCTGTACCATCCTGCATCCATTCCAGTGCAAGCTGCACATATCCAGCAGCTCCCGTCAGCGGTGTACGGATATCGTGCGCAAGGCTTGTAATATTTTGTTTTAGCTGGTTCTGTGCTTTTTCATACTTAAGCTGCTGGCTACGCTGCTGCTTTAGCAGGCAGTTTAACGTCTGACAGAGCGCCAACAGGCGTGGCTGGCGGCTTTTGGCGCACAGCTCAATCTGGCTGCCGCGCGTGATTTCCTCCAACTGTCTACAAAGCGCGCGAAGCTCTGCGTCTGTACGAATCTGGCGGAATAGTAAAGCGATTAAGAAAAATAGAAACACTGGTTTTGATGCTTCTTGAATAAGCTGTGCTGGCATGAAACTGCGTACCTCCTGTATGGTTTGCTTGATGCATATTTACTAGGGCTAGTTTTTTTGCGGTGGAGGACGCTGGGAGAGGGGATTGGCACGCCCTGGCTGCGTCCGTTCCAGAAGGTTAAGAATCCCTAAGCCTCCTGCGGTTACACTATGGCACCGTCCGGGCGCGGCACCTAGTTCGCCCTGGCGTTCCGCCAGCAGCT
>CAMUPC010000267.1 GCA_947090545.1 uncultured Eubacterium sp.
CTTTAGCTGCTGGCTGCAAGCCAGGGCGAACTAGGTGCCGCGCCCGGGCGGTGCCTCAGCCTCACCGCAGGATGCTTAGGGCTCCTTACATTTTGGAATCGGAACAGGAAGCAAGCCCCGCTCCCCTCCCTCCAGCGTCCCTTTCTCAAAAAACCCCCCGCCCATTTCAACATTTTATTTTCCACATCACAAATTCAATTCACATGCTCATCCACCCATTAATTCTGATTCCCTGCCCTCTCTTCCTTTTGCTGTCCCTGCTCCATACTCTCAACCGCACGCTCCAAAGCTTCCTCTTCCTTCACCAGTTTCCCCACCTGTTTAACATGATAAGCAAACCTTCCAGCACGCTTTATCATCCTGCCAGTCTTATCCGCAACCCCCTGCCCGATGCCTGCCGCATAAGATCCCGCACTTTGCAGCCCGGCTGCAAGCCCATCCAGCATATGGGAATCCTTTTCTGCTTCCCGTTTAACAAGCCCATCTGTCAAAAGCCCGCTGACGTCTGCCTGACGCCTGGTATACACAGCGCTTTTGCCATACAAAGGAAAAGCAAGGACAACCTTAAACAAATCCCCATCCACGACCAGGTCAAACGTCCCGTTCATCAGCTCTGTCAGGCTCTTTGCAATGGAAATGCCAAGGCCACTTCCTTCTGTATTTCTGGAGCTGTCTCCGCGCACAAACCGTTCCATCAGTTCTTCGCTGCTGATATTGAGCTGGTACCTGGAGATATTGCGAAACGTAATAACCGCCTGATCGCCGTTCTGGTCCAGGTTAACATAAGCTCTTGTTGACGGCTGCGCGTATTTGCAGATATTGTTCATTAAATTGTCAAAGACCCGCCACAAATGCCTGTGGTCTGCTTCGATTAAAATATCCGCTTCCGGCTTTTTAATTTGCAGCTCAATCTGCTCTGCCATCAGCTTTTCCTCAAATTCGCCGATCGTCTGTACGAGCATCACGCCTGCGTCACACTGCTCCATCACAACACTTAAGCTTCCTGTGGATGCCTTGGACGCTTCCATCAGGTCCTCGATCAGTTTTTTCAGCCGTGCGGACTGGCGGTGCAGCACTTCTAAATATTCCTGCACGGTCGGATTGGCTACCTCTTCTTTTTGCAGCAGGTCTACATAATTGATAATCGAAGTCAGCGGTGTTTTGATATCATGGGAGACGTTTGTAATTAATTCTGTCTTAAAGCGTTCGCTCTTCATCCGTTCGTTGACCGCATAGTTCATGCCGTGCCCGATATCGTTTAAGTATTCCCCATGCTTTTTTGTTTCCCAAAACATATGGCGCGTATCAACCTGATAATCCAGCCTTCCGTTTGCAAGCTGCTGCGCGCCCCTTTGCAGCCGGTACATCTGTTGCAGCAGCAGGATCACCACCGGGTAGACAAGGAGCTTTTCAAATACCCAGAATGCCATCAGCCCGCCGTCTGCATAGCTTACCTCCAGAGCATAAAACTCTGCGAAGGCAATAATGCCCAATATGATCCATGCTTTCCACAGCAGCGTCACACTCTTTAACAGGCTGGTGCACACATATCCGCAAAAATGCATCACACCGGAAACTATGCCGATACTTTTTTTGAAAACAAAATAAATCACAGTATGCTTCCACCATGCTCCCAGCTTGATACGCACGGCAACGCTCATGCAAAATGCCAGGAAGAAAAGGACTGCAAATATACCCGCACAAAGGACCATCACGCCCGCAGATACCATCCCCGACAGGCTGTTACGCGACCAGGATGCCACTGCATCGATCGATATTACGACGAAATAAGCGACCAATATTTCCGCAAAAAAAACGCCTGCAAAATAAAGATCCAGAGGCACATAGTCCATAAAGGACGCACAGATGCCCTCTTTGCCCCTGTGGTGCCCGGCTGATGCCATCAAAAAGGAAAATGAGGCAATCAGTACCACCACTGATAAAATCAGGATTATAATTCCCGCATAACGCATACGGTAAGCAGCATCTACCAGCAGCTTTGTCTGTATAAACATATCTCCCTGCTCAAATGACTGCTCTCCCAAAAGCGGCTCGTGCACAAAGGATGCCACGATATAATGCTCCGAAGGATTCTTCTGTCTGATATGAAGCTGCTGTCCCTCGATAAAATCCGGCTGCCCCTTTTGAACCTCGCCAAATTTTTCCAGGCCGCCCTTCCCATTTACAATCACAATATCAGACATATCCACAGCCTGGTCTGCCTCGTAAAAAGATACGTACTCACTTTCATCGCCCCAGGTATACACCGTTTCATTGTTTTTGATTTGCTCATAAATCATGGCTTTTGCCGAATAAAGCGGCTGCATTCCATTGTGTTCTGTATAGATCTCTCCGTTTTCCATCCGAAACAGCTTATTTTCGGCGCGTACGTAAAAGGTTTCCGATTCGATATCGTATACCCATCCATGTACACGGTAAAGATCCTCTGAATAGCTCGTTTCATTCCTTGAATAATAGGCATCCAAAATACTCCCGCCGCCAACCTCGAACCATGTGTCCTCGCTGACATCATATTCATTGAAGTAAAACTCTGCTTCCAGGTCAGAAGGATCTTCAAAATTGCCTGCCACATAGCTGTCCTGATCTGAAAAATCTACCGACTGGATATCGTCCGCTTTTACAATCCCATAACGAAAATTCGTCTGAGACAGCTCCTCGCCATCAGACTGGCCCAGATATGCCGCCATTGCCGCAACCGAATATTTGATGCACATTTCCTCATATCCTTTTTGCAGCATATCCTCTTTGCGCAACTGGTAGCCGCCAGCGGAATCCATCACCATCATCCCCGCAAAGCCCACAATACATAACACAAGTGAAATAATCACAAGAGCCATTGCAGCGGCTTTTGCTGCCATGCTCGCTTTTATTGTTCCCATATTGATCTCCTTCCTGTCCGTAGGCAGTTTTGCCGCCCTGTTGCCAAACTTATTTCAAGTCCTCCATTTTATAGCCGCGTCCCCATACGACCTTTAAAAAACGCGGCTGTGCCGGATCGTACTCGATTTTTTCCCGCAGATGGCGGATATGTACCGCCACTGTATTTTCCGTTCCATAAGAAATATCCTTCCATACCTGTGTATAAATTTCATTTGGAGAAAATACCTGTCCCGGATGCTCCATCAGTAATTTTAAAATATCGTATTCGGTACGCGTCAGCGCCACAGGCTCTCCGTCCAGCGTGACCTCCTTGGATTTGTCATCCAGCTCAATGCCGCCGATGCACAGCTTGTCGTCCTGCTTTATTTTTCCGCCGCCAAGCTGCATATATCGGCGAAGCTGGGATTTTACCCTTGCCTGTAGCTCTACCGGGTTAAACGGCTTTGTCACATAATCGTCCGCGCCGACCGTAAGCCCAAGCACCTTATCCGTATCTTCGCCTTTTGCCGTCAGCAGAATCACCGGTACATTGCTGCGCTCACGGATCTTGACCATTGCCTCGATACCGTCCATCCCAGGCATCATAATATCCATCAGCACGAGGTGGATCTCATTTTTTTGAATCATTTCCAAAGCCTGCCTTCCGTTATACGCCTCATATACCGTATATCCTTCACTGCTTAAATAAATGCGTACCGCCGATACGATATCTTTTTCATCATCACAAACCAGAATCTTGTACATAACTTCCTCCAACGTTGTTTCCATGCCACAAAAAAATCCGTCACATGCATTATGATTAATCACAATACTATTGTAACGGAATTTTTATGAAGTTTAAACTGCCTAAAATCTTAAGATTTTTTTAATTTTTTAAAAACCCGCGAAAACCCGTGATCTCCTTTGCCTTCTGCATCAGGTCTTTTTCGTTTGCCCTTAAATAAAAGCGAAGCGAGGCAAGCTCCTTATCCGAAAAGCCCTGGGATTTTTCGATCCTGCCGCCCGGGATTACGCCCTCCGCAAAATCCTTTTCGCCGTTTCTTGCAAACCGCACTTTTACGACCCGTTCCTTCCCCTGCCTTAAAATGCCTGTATAAGTTAATGATACATCCTCCATGCGCCGACCTCCCTGTACTGTGCGTATACGGTAAGGAACTGTCCTATGGGCTGACAGTCCTTAAGTGCTTATTTTATTTATATCGGATCATCAGGCACGTTTCTTAACAAAAAAACACCAAAAATACCAGCCTGATTTTTTTATGAATATTTTTGGCAATTTCGCGCATTCTTTTATTATCAATTATGCGGAGGTTACCTATGGCTGTCTATAAAGTTGAAATATGCGGCGTAAACACTGCAAAGCTGCCTGTATTAAAAGAATCAGAAAAAGAAGAATTGTTTAAACGGATCAAACAAGGCGACCATGAGGCAAGGGAACAGTATATTAACGGCAACCTGCGCCTTGTCTTAAGCGTGATCAAACGCTTTTCCAATCATCACGAAAATGTGGACGACCTGTTCCAGATTGGATGTATCGGATTAATTAAATCGATCGATAATTTTGACCCGACCATGGGGGTAAAATTTTCCACTTATGCTGTGCCTATGATTGTAGGTGAAGTTCGCCGTTACCTGCGCGACAACAACAGCATCCGCGTCTCCCGCTCGCTGCGTGACAATGCCTACAAAGCGATCCACGCAAAGGAGGTCTTAACCCGCACCTCCAACCAGGAGCCGACGCTGGAAGAAATCGCCAAGGAAGCCGGGCTTACCAAAGCCGAGATCGTATTTGCGCTGGACGCCATCCAGACGCCGGTCAGCCTGTACGAGCCGGTCTACACCGATGGGGGAGACACACTCTATGTCATGGACCAGATCTCAGACAAAAAAAACAAAGAATCTAAATGGATTGAATCGCTGTCCTTATCGGACGCCATGCAGCGGCTCAATGACCGGGAAAATTATATTATTAAGCTGCGCTTTTTTGAAGGAAAAACGCAGATGGAGGTTGCAGAAGAAATCCATATCTCACAGGCGCAGGTGTCCAGGCTGGAAAAATCGGCGCTGAAAAGTATGCAGAATTATTTGTCATTGACGTAAACGCTTCGGGGGAAGCTGGCGGAAAAACTGCGCGGATATTCTGCTGTACTGGTTATCTGTGCAGTATTTTCTCCATTGCTTTTCCCTTTGCCAGCTCATCCACCAGCTTGTCCAGGCAGCGGATTGCGCGCATCAGAGGTTCTTTGACCTCTTCGACACGCACGCCGCAGACGGAGCCTTTGATGAGGGGTGTGTTTTCTGCAAGCTTTGGTGAGTTTTCAAAAAATTGTGCGTATGTAAGGTGCTTTTGCTGCATGTCCAGCAGCTCTTCTAGGGTGTATCCGGTCAGCCAGCAGGTTACTTCGGCTACTTCTTGTTTGGTTCTGCCTTTTCTTACTGCTTTGTTGATGAGCAGTTGGTATGTTTTTGCAAAATCCATTTGGTATATTTTTTCGTTGGGCATTGAATATCTCCTTGATTGTGGTTTTTTTGTAGGAATGACGCTGGGAGAGGGGATGGGCACGCCCTGCCGTCAGCCGTTCCAGAAGGTTAAGAAACCCTAAGCATCCTGCGTTTACGCTGTGGCACCGTCCGGGCGCGGCACCTAGTTCGCCCTGGCTT
>CAMUPC010000268.1 GCA_947090545.1 uncultured Eubacterium sp.
CTGGGAGAGGGGATTGGCACGTCCTGGCGGCGTCCGTTCCAGAAGGTTAAGAAGCTCTAAGCCTTCTGCGTCTACATCTTGGCTGCGTCCGGGCGCGGCACCTAGTTCGCCCTGGCTTCCGCCAGCAGCTAAAGGTGCCGCTTGGCTTCGCCCCTGTGTTATCGAGCAGGATGCTAAGGGCTTCTAAACCTTCTTCCAAGGACGCCGCCAGGACGTGCCAATCCCCTCTCCCGGCTGGTTATCGAGAGTTCTGCAAAAACAATGATATGCAAGGCGCAAGGTTTGTCCCTAAAGGTTTCTGTTTTTTTGGGGGGCTTCCTATTGTAATTGTTACTTATTCGGTGGATGTGAAAATAGTGAATCAAGTGCATCCTACTACTAATACAGCGTTGCGGAAATAACGGTGAATGCAGTGCCTGAATTTTGTGCCAACGCAAGGCTTAGGAAAAAAGCGATGTGGTTCCTTCGCTGACTGACGATAGTATGCCCCTTAGGGTACAACACGAAGATGGTGCAAAAGGCTGGTGCTGTATTCACCGTTATTTCCGCAATGATGTACTAGCTGTAGGATTGGGATATGTTATGTTACGTAGAGCTTTGAATAACCAGCCGGAGGAAGGGGAGAGGGGCTGGCTTCCTGTTCCGTTGGAAGAATGTTAGGAGCCCTTAGCCTTCTGCTGAACAAAACCAGGGGCGAAGCCAAGCGGAACCTTTAGCTGCTGGCTGTAAGCCAGGGCGAACTAGGTTCCGCGCCCGGACACAGCCACAGCGTAAACGCAGAAGGCTTAGGGCTCCTTTACATTCTGGAATCGGAACAGGAAGCCAGCCCCTCTCCCCTTCCTCCAGCGTCCCCCTTGAAAACTCTACCGCATCCCCTCAATCAGCCCCCTCACAAACCCCACCTGCTCTCTGCTCATCGGCTGGTTATTCTGCATCTCATAAAATTCCTCAAACAGCTCCAGCTCCGTTTTTTGCTGCACCCCTTCCGTCATTTCCACTGCCTGGTTCTGCCTTGTCCTGCTGTTGTCATAGGCTAACTGCATCAGATTTGGATAGACCGTCCGCAGCTTCGCAAGCGCGTCCGGTACATCCTCTTCATCTGTCAGCGTAATCTGCACATAGTCATCGGTATTCATGTCCTGATAAAAGGAGCGTGCTGTCACTTCCATATACGTTCCGCGGATTTTGCGCATATCATGCAGCGGTACGAGCGGAACTGTCTCCAGTGTGACCTGCCCTTTTTTGCCGCATTCGACTATTACTGCCGCTTTCTTTTGTTCGGCTTCTGAAAATGAGTACTTTAACGGCGTCCCGCAGTAGCGTACTGTCTCTCGCTTCACTGCCTGGGGACTGTGAATATGGCCCAGCGCCACATAGTCAAATGCGTCAAAGACTTCCGCGTCCACGTTGTCCAGCCCGCCAACTGACACATCTTCTGAATCGCACCTGCCTGCGCCGGTTACAAACTGGTGGGCGACTAAAATATTGCGTTTTTGGGGGTCCATCTCCATCCTGCCGACTGCGGCTTTTACCGCATCGTGATAGCTTTGGGGCAGCTCTTCGCCTGTATGTTCTTTTTCCAAAATGTGGCGCATTATGGCTGGCTTTAGAAACGGCAGCAAATGTACATGCAGCTCTCCATAGTCGTCTGTCAGGGTTATTTTTGCGGCTGCTCCGTCGTAAACCGGAGATACGTATACGTCCCTTCCGCTCATAAGCTGCGCGCCAAACGCGATGCGTTCTGGTGAATCATGGTTGCCGCTTACCGCAAACACTTTGATCTGCAAATCGGCAAGCTTTGTTAAAAAAGCATCAAAGGCTTTTACTGCTTCGGCTGATGGGATCGGCTTGTCATAAATATCGCCCGCGATCAGTATGCCGTCTGCCTGTTTGGACTGCGCGATCTCCAGTATTTGATTTAGTATATAAATCTGGTCTTCCATCATGGAAAATTCGTTGATTCTCTTTCCGAGATGAAGGTCTGAGATGTGTAGAAACTTCATTTTTCCTCCTGTACATGACGTTATGCTTTGACAATCTTACAGCTTTTTTTATAACAGGCAATTCCGTATTGATAAACTGCCTGTATGCCGTCTTTAAAAAGCTCTCTTTCGTATCCGCATTCTTTTATTTGCTGCACTGCCTTCGCGCAGGCTGCGTCAAACGCTCCTTTTTCTGCGTACTTTACTTCTATGACACAGCCTTTTCTTTCCGCCGGGATCATAATTAAAATATCTGTGTATCCGATGCCGGATTCTGCATTGGATTTTACAACCCAACTCCCCTCAGACTGTAATAAACCAAGCAGTATTCCATGATAAAAATTTTCTTTTTTATCCTTGTGTACGCACGTATCCCGAATGCTGATCGAAGCATCCAAAAATTCCTGAAACAGCTTTTGCATATCGTCTGCATTACCAGATTTGACTGCTTGGCAGAACTGTTCCCATCTTTGTGTATGCCCCGTTATTTTCATCTGAAACCATGAACGGATTTTCTTTTCATAGATGCCTTGCACTTCCAGGTTTGGAATCCGCAGCAAATAGTTTCCATTCCTTCTGTCTGCGGCTTCGGTCAAATATCCAGACGCAAATAAGACGCTCCATAAATAATCCTCTCTCGCCTGTGCATCCCTGCTGTCCAGATCTGTATACGTCAGCTCCGGCATCAGCTCTTTTGTAATACATTCTCCCGAGATCAGGGCTTCGATCTGGTCTTTCGTCCCGGCATCCGCTTTTTCCAGTATTTCCTGTACGATTGCGTTACTGCTGCTGTTTGCCCAATAAGCTTCCATAGGCGCATCCATCGATATCCGCAGCTTGTCGCACTGGTTGACTACATCCCACGGACAATAGACGTCTGCCCCGCCGATCCGATACCCGTCATACCATTTCTTGATTTTTTCAAAAGCCTCCTGCACGCCATAATATTTCAGCATATCTGTTACTTCCGTATCCGTAAATCCAAAATACGCCGCAAATTCCTCATCCGTAAGCGACCGTACCTTAAAGTTATTGAATCCTGTAAAAATACTCTCTCTGGCAATCCGCAAGCACCCTGTAATGACTGCAAAGTGCAGATAGGGATTGGTCTTTAACCCCTGGCTGAGCAAAGAGCGTATCAAAGAAACCATTTTGGGATAATACCCGTTGTAATAAGCTTTGTCCAAAGGCACGTCATACTCATCTATCAGCACGATCACCTGCCTGTTATAATGCTTGTAAAGCAGCCTGGTCAAAAGCCTGAGACTATTGTGCAGATACGCCTGTTTTTCAAATCCTCCCTCCATCAGCCGCGATAGCTTTTGCTTTTCTGTCTGTGCGAGCCTATCGCTTTCCAACAGGAACGCAAACCGCTCTGCTTCCTCACTAATCAAGATCTCTAGCTGGTCGCAGGCTGTCTGAAAATCTTCTCCTTCCACATCCTTAAGGCTGAGCGAAACGACCGGGAACTTTCCCATATATTGTCTGCACAGCTCCTGTTCTTTTGCGATTTCCAGCCCTTCAAAAAGCGCTTCATCCGTCCCTGTTTCAAAAAAAGCTTTCAGCATATCCATATTCAGGCTTTTGCCAAAACGCCGCGGCCTCGTAATCAGGCTGACACTCCCGCCACCTCTGAGCAAATCCCTGATCAGCCCGGTCTTATCGACATAGTAGTAGCCTCTCGTTCTGATATCTTTAAAAAACTCGATGCCCACGGGAAGCTTCAGTTTTGTTTCCATACGATCAACACCTCTTTTCATCCATGCCATCCTCTTCTATTACTATACTTGATCTGCTTTTCATCCGCAACCAAAAAAGTATGCCCCATCAGATCTTCTTATCTGATGGAGCATACTCCCTGTAAACACGTCCTGCTAAGCTGCTTTCCCTCATCACTTCTGTTTCATGCAGCGGCTCCTCTGTCAGTCAGAACCGCCCTGCTCCCCATACAGTCCAAGCAATGTTATGAAACAGACATTAAGAAATCGTCATCGAAAGAGCTTGCGCATACTTCTTTAGCGCTTCCCGATACACAGAATCCGGCACCGCAAACCGAGCGCCTTTGTCAGGCTGGGCACCGCTTTCCGGTTGTCCGCCTGCCTGTGCTTTCAGCCTCTGGAATAATCGGTCTGTTATCTTTTCTGTATCCATATAATGAAAGATATTCGCGTCATAAGCTTGAAACACCTTTTCTCCGTTAACTGAAAACTGCGTCGTCGCTGCATCCTCCATTTCACAGGTGATCTCATACTCGTCTCCATCCTGCCCGTGGAAAACGTCTTTGATTCCCTTATGCCCGGACTGAAAAAACATCAGCATATTGTTTAGCTCGCTTTTCCTGCGTCTCTCATATCCAGTCAGTGAATCCGGCAGATCTTCTTTGCCGTCTGCGTTAAAATAATCCACAAAATGATCTGGAGAACCGTCTTTTGTCGACAATTTGCCTGTCTTTGCATTGTAGATATACGTACTGCTGCTTCCTATGTTCGTTACCTGCATAGTTTCTTCCCTTCCTTTCTGAATTTTTTCAGCTTTTTTGTTTTCTGCCCGTAATGGCAAAGCAGACAAACACTTTGTCATTACCCGCTAATATTTTATCACAAATATACAAATCTGGCAAATCCATTCATTTCAATTTTATTTTATAACATGACATTCTATTGACATGTTTCTATGTTATACTATACAGGAAGTGATGAAAATGCAGAAAAGCAGATTATTTAGAATTGTGTACTATGGATGAAACTGGATAAGGAAAAAACTGAACCAACGTATCATTAGGAGGTGCTGATATGAAATTTGAATGGAGAAAACACGAAAAAGCTTTGTATGGAGCAAAACGTATACCATCTATCATAGATATACCCGAGTATCATTTTCTTATGATGGAAGGAAGCGGAAACCCTAACGGCACAGATTTTTCAGACAGGGTATCTGCCCTCTATGCATTAGCGTATGCTGTTAAAATGGGCTATAAATCTACGGCAGCTAAAAACATTTTACCAAATGAAATCCACGATTTTACGGTTTATCCTTTAGAAGGTATCTGGAAGCTGAAAGACGCCGATACGAAACCTGCTGCCAGTAACCTCCATAAAGAAAATTTGGAATATACCATTATGATCCGCCAGCCGGATTTTATTACTGCGGAAATGGTATGTGCCGCATTGGAGAGGGTAAAAATCAAAAAGCCAAACCGACTGTATGATAAAATTACCTTTGATACGATACATGATGGAAAATGTATTGAAATTCTTCATGTTGGCTCCTATGACAATGAACCTGAATCTTTTGAGCAAATGGACAGATTTGCAGAAGAAAATGGTTTCCATCGGATCACAGATTATCATAGAGAAATCTATTTGACAAATCGGACAAACGTGGATAAGCTTAAAACAATTTTAAGGTATAAGGTACATTCGTAAACAGCAAATCCGTCGCTGCACTTGATTCATTTTTGAAGCCACACGTCAGCTACCGCAAGCCGAGGACGGTCAGCACAGAGCAGAGGGAACGGGCAAGGCAGATGATGATTGCAAA
>CAMUPC010000269.1 GCA_947090545.1 uncultured Eubacterium sp.
AACATTTTTCCACAGTCACAGGAAGCCAGCCCCGCTCCCCTTCCTCCGGCTGGTTGTCGAGGGTGCTAAATGAATGGTGGCTTGCGGACAGTGAGTTTGTACGCTGGAGAGTCATGTTGGCAGAAATTAGCGTGCTGCACTGCCTGAGCTTAGCTCTAAGCTGTGCTATTACTGTGAAGCAACAAGAAGCTATAAAGTTTAGCAATATTCTGCATGACCTGAGGATTCTAAGATGTGCTATTACCATGAAGCAACAAGAAGAGCCAGGAGTACACCTACCGCAAAGCAACAAGAGACAGCCAGGAGTACACCTACCGCAAAGCAACAAGAGGCAACCAGTAATACACCATGTACACGGTGCAGCGTTTTTTTGCAGAACTCGCGATAACCAGCCGGGAGAGGGGATGGGCACGCTCTGCTGGCGGCCTTGGAAGAAGGTTTAGAAGCCCTTGGCATCCTGCTCGATACAACAGGGGCGAAGCCAAGCGGCACCTTTAGCTGCTGGCGGAACGCCAGGGCGAACTAGGTGCCGCGCCCGGACGGTGCCACAGCGTAACCGCAGGATGCTTAGGGCTTCTTAACCTTCTGGAACGGACGCCAGCAGAGCGTGCCCATCCCCTCTCCCAGCGTCCTCCCCGAATGAATCCCCCCCAAAAAAAAAACTACTCCCCAATCCCCCTTTCAAGCTCAATCTCCCCATACACACTCTCTCCAAAACCATCAAACACATTCAAAAAACAAGTCTCAGGAAATTCCATCTTATCATAGCAAAGTCTCAGGCAGTACGTGCCATCCGCAAGCTGAAGCGTGCCGCGTCCGCTTCTTTCTTCCCATTCTGTACCGCTGCCGTCTGACACAGAAAAATAAAGCCCGCCATCTCCCGGTACAGCCTGTGCGTTTTGATAATAGATATCAACATAAGTAAACACCTCAGTCTGTTCGATTGTTACACTTTGGATGGCTGCGTTTGTGCCAGGAATGTCCCCGGAGTTTTTTGGACGGTATCTGGCTGTGCGGCTCGTGCTCTTATCTGCCAGCAAAAAGGAAGAGGAAGCTGTGATCGTCTCTGTGCCGCTGGCAGGGCGTATGGTGTGGGACAGGACAGTGTTTAAGTCGGTATCGGATGCTTCACGGTCTGCGCTGATAAAGACAGACAGGGTATCATCTTGGATGGATTTGGCGGAAATATGGCAGGCCCCGGGGAAAAACGGGCTGTCTGGCGCAAAGCCGCTGCTGATATACAAGATCTCAAGGCATTTTGACCTGGCATAGTCGCCGATGGAAATGTCCTCGTGGATGCCGAGTGTTTCTACGCTGTCTGTTTCGGTGGTGCAGTCATCCGGCACTAAGAGATATTTGCCGCTTTCGGCTGCTTTTGCTTCGATTACGATATTTACGGTGCCGCTGTCGCATAATGCTTCCCGCACGGTAAAGGTTACCGGAGTGCTGATTGCATCGGATGCACCGTTTGTATCTGAAGGTTTTGGTGTTTGTGCAAGGTCTGTTTCGATCAGGTGCCCGGCTTCTTTTGGCAGTTCTTTGCCGGACTGTTTAAAGAAGTCTGTGATTCCCCAGTAGTGGTTTGCCGCGTATGCGCCTGTTGGCAGGGCGGCAGCAAGGATGACAGCCGTTGCTGCGGCTTTGTATGCACTGCTGCGGGGATGTTTTTTGGTTTGCGTGTGGTTTGGAGTATGATTCATTGTTATCAGCCTTTCTTTGAATTGTTCGGATGCGTGAAGCTGTCTGTACACGCGTTGGTAATAGGTTTTGTTTGGATTGTCACTCATCCTGCCACGCTCCTTTCAGTTGGCGTTTCAGCATTTTTCTTGCACGCATCAGCCTTGTTTGTATCGTAGTTTCTTTTTTCTGCAAAATCTGTGCGATCTCCCTGACGGAATACGATTCATAATAATACAAATGTACGACACTGCGGTATGTTTCCGGCAGAGAGGAGACGGCATGGAATAAAGCGGATGCTTCCTCGTCCTCAGAAAATGATGCAAAGTTTTTTTCTGAGGCATGATCCAATGTCAGCGAGAGCTCCGCGAATCCCATCGGCTGTATGTTCCGCCGCCAGGCACAGGACAAATGGTTTTTACAGGCATTTATGGTGACCCGGATCAGCCAGCGTTTGACATGTTCTGCATCGGTAAAATCAGTATCTGTCTCATAGAGCTTTATAAACGCTTCCTGCACGATGTCTTCTGCGTCGGACAGCCCTTTACAGTAATTGACCGCGATGCGAAGCATGGAATCGGCGTAGAGCCTGACATATTCTGCATAAGTATTTTCAGAAAGCACAATGCAACCTCCTGCAAATTGGTTAGTATCTGTCTGTTTGAAAGGCCTTTCACTATCATAACAATTGAAACAAGCAAAATATCACAGCTTTTTAAAATTTTTTGTATGCCTGCATTAGCGGCTTGCCGTATGCTTACAGTAAGACCGGACAGCCAGTGCCAGAAACAGCGGTATCTCTATGATACATGCGCCCATCATCGCATAAGGCAGCCATACGGCAAACCCGCCTGCGGTTAAAAACCGAAAGTCGGTCAGGGCATAGAGGATGCTTGCCTGGATGCTCGTGCCGCTGGCGGGCAGCAGCGTGCAGATCCATGACGACAGCCCGTCTGGAAGTGCCATACAAGCGGCTGTCGGCGCAATGCAGGATACGAACGCGGCGCCGAGCGGCAGCACGATATTTTTGCATCGGGAAGATAAAAACAGGGCAAGGCTGACCGATGCGCATACCGAGAGCAGCCCGGCAAAAGCAAACAGCCATTGGAGCTGTCCGATCGTTATGCCTGTCAATGTAAGGATGGAGTATA
This sequence comes from uncultured Eubacterium sp., assembly GCA_947090545.1. Taxonomy (GTDB): domain Bacteria; phylum Bacillota; class Clostridia; order Lachnospirales; family Lachnospiraceae; genus Eubacterium_J. The sequence goes on from CAMUPC010000269.1 coordinate 2,829, forward strand.
CCATTTGTATGGAAGTTTTCGTACTTTCCCATCCGAACAGGCTGTTAGCCGTAAAAATATATACGGTGGAGCAGGCGGCAAACGAAATCCCGCTGATAATTAGCGCTGCCGCGGCTTTTGCGGTGCCGAGCGTGCGCCTGCCGTATTTGGTACAGCGCAGAATCTGGTCGGCACCGGACTGGTAGTCGGCGCTGTATGCAGGAGCGGCAGCCATAACACAAAATAAAAGGATCAAAAAGCCAAGCATATTTTGATAATCCATTACCGTAGAGCTGATACCCGGATAGACAGCAAACGGCTTTTTTACCCGCCCGTACATGCGGACAGCCTGCTGCTGTGCTGCCGTGGATGCGGGCTGTTCCGATGCCATCAAAGAAGTCAGCCGCTTTTTGCAGATATCGTCAAAATCAGCAATCTGCCCTGGCTGGATTTCAATTAAAGACGGCGCCATGCCGGTAGCGGGATTCGCAAAGGCTTCCTTTACGCCATGCAAAAGCGGTGCAATCGGCAGGATTTCCTGCTCGTAGGCACCTTCAGGCAAATCGTAGGATTCTTTGACACCATATGCGTTGAGGCAGGCATGGTAAGCTTCCACAGCTTTTTTGATCCGTTCCTTTGTGACGATGCCGGATGCGTCCGCTTGTAGCTTTTTTTCATAGGCAATCGAAGCAAGCCCGGACAGGCTGATTTCCGTTCCGTTTTTGTCCTTGTAGCTGCTGTAGCAAAAAGTCGTCGGCAGATAGGCAAGCAGCACAGAAAGAAGCAGTGCCAGCAAAAGCAGTATCCAGCACAGCTTAGTTTTTAGTATCCGTTTGAGTTCCAGTTTTAAGATTCGCATAAATACCTCCTGTTATCGTCCGCCGCAGCCTGCGGAAACATCCATAAATAAACATCCTCCAGGCTGGGAGCCTGCAAGATGGAGTCGCCGCTGCAAGGGCTGTCCGCCAGATAGCGCACAGACACGCTGCCTCCCTCCCCGCTGCGCAGGCGGATGACCTGGAGCCTGCTTTCATAAGAGGATACGGCATCCGCCGGAATATTGCAGCTATAGACCTTGCCTTCGATCAGCTTGACGAGCTCTTCGGTAGTTCCGACAGCAAGCAGCCTGCCATCTTTCATCAGTGCGTGGCAGGCAGCGATGTATTCCACATCCGACACAATATGCGTCGAAACAAGTACAATCCGGTTTTGGGCAAATGCGGAAATCAGGTTGCGGAAACGCACCCGTTCCCCTGGGTCCAGCCCGGCGGTAGGTTCGTCCAGAATTAAAACCTCAGGGTCATTTAACAGAGCCTGGGCAATCCCGACCCGGCGCTTCATGCCGCCTGACAATTTGGCGATTCTTTTGCCGCTTACCGCAGACAGGGAAAGCTGTTCAAGCAGGCTGGAAATCTTTCGTTTGCTTTTGCGCTTGGAGATTCCTTTTAGGGCAGCGATGTATTCCAGGTAGTCGGTTACTGTAAATGATGGATGAAAGCCAAATTCCTGCGGCAGATAGCCGAAGATTTCACGGTAGTGTGCGCCTAGTGTCTGAATGGGGATGCCGTTGTATAGAAGGCTTCCCTGGTCAGGGGGGAGGATTCCTGCTAGTATCTGCATCAGGGTTGTTTTGCCTGCGCCGTTGGCGCCTAATAGTCCCCAGACTCCTGGGGTAAGTGTTAGGGTGAGGTTGCTGACGGCGGATTTTTCTTTGAATTGTTTGGATATGTTTTTGATTTGTAGTTCCATTTGGAAGCTCCTTTCTGATAGGGGTGGGTGTTGTGTTTTGCGGGGAGGACGCTGGGAGAGGAGATTGGCACGCCCTGGCTGCGTCCGTTCCAGAAGGCTAAGAAGCCCTAAGCATCCTGCGCTGCGTTGTGGCACCGTCCGGGCGCGGCACCTAGTTCGCCCTGGCTTGCAGCCAGCAGCTAAAGGTGCCGCTTGGCTTCGCCCCTGCTTTGGTTCAGCAGGATGCTAAGGGCTTCTAAGCCTTCTTCCAAAGGCGCAGCCAGGGCGTGCCAATCTCCTCTCCCGGCTGGTTTTCGCAGGTGCTGCAAAATGATATTCAAAGCGCAGGGCATACTCTGACGGGGGTGATTGTTTGTGGGAATGGTGCTTGTAAATGGTGATTTGTTACTATGAAGCAACAAAACCGGATAAAACTTACTGTGGAATTTTCATTTGGGTTAGGTGCAAGTTACTGTGGAAGTTCCGCTTAGAATAGGTGCAGCTTTCTGTGGAACGTTCACATGGGTCAGGAACAAGTTATCGTGGAACGTTCACATGAGTCAGGAACAAGTTACCGTGCAGCTTTCACTTAGAATAGGTGCAGGTTACTGCGAAACTACCACTTAGTTGAGGTATATCTTACTATGGAAATTTCACTTAGAGCTTGAAAAGTCAGCCCCCGCTCCATTTTCCTCCCAGGTTTTCACAAGCCCTAAACAAGCTACAACATTCAGCCAGTGCCCCATTCCATCAAAATTGCGCCAACTTTCCAGTCAAAGCCACATCATTTTGCCGCAAAGAAACAAAAGCATCCAGGAATTACTTTTTGCAGAACTCGCGAAAACCAGCTGGGAGAGGGGATTGGCACGCCCTGGCTGCGGCTTTGGAAGAAGGCTTAGAAGCCCTTAGCATCCTGCTGAACCAAAGCAGGGGCGAAGCCAAGCGGCACC
>CAMUPC010000270.1 GCA_947090545.1 uncultured Eubacterium sp.
GCAACCGCCGCTGCTATTCCGATAAAGACCTCACATGGATTGCATTTATCAAACGCCTGAAAGATACAGGGATGCCTATCAAGGAAATCAAACACTATGCCGGACTCCGCGCCGCAGGTGATCTCACCCTTTCTGACAGGATGGAAATGCTGGTGCAGCACCGGCAGGCGCTCAATGAGCAGATTGCACAGTTGCAGGAACATAAGATAAAACTGGATCAAAAAATCGAGTTTTATAGAAATGAAATTAAGCGAACACAGAATAATGTTTCTTCCTGAGTATTACTCTGCCGGAAAAGGCAACAGTTCCTTTTCCGGCTTTATCCTTTATCCCATCTTCCCGAAAACAAAAAAAGCAGCGAATTGTTTTATATAATGCAAAAACAAATTCACTGCTTTACTACTTGTGTTATTAAGTTGCTGTAATTATGCTAATACTGGCTCTCTTTTTCTAATGACAGCCTCCACTTCCTCTATGGTCTTTTAAAAGAAATTTGTTGCACTTCGTGATTTTTTTAGTACTCAATCATACCAGCTACTCGATAATTTTCCTTTTAGAAATCCAGTCAGCAATCACAGAAAAGATGCTTTTTGCGCTCTATCATTTCCCCGATTCTCTCCATATATTGGGAAACATCCTTCACATTCTCGCACCGTTCAATGTGCCCGTCAGGATACACCCTCTTAGAGATACTCCCCGCACCGCAGGCGACTATAGTCTGCACTTCCTCCATAATCAACACATTATAAATCCCAGCCTTCCCAACCTTCGCATACCCCACATTCTCAAAATTCCCAGCCATATTTTTTTGCCGGTACAAATAATACGGCACCATCCCCATCTGCGCACACGCCTGCGCCGCCGCGTCCAAATGCTGCTGCGTATTCACCATCTTAAGCCCGGCATAATCTTCCTTAAACATTTGCAGCCTTGCAGCCCGCTTCACAGCAAGCGAATGCACCGTGATGCTGTCCGGCATCAGCTTCTTTAACTCGTCTAACGTATGCCTGACATCCGTTAGCGTTTCCTGCGGAAGCCCCATAATCAAATCCATATTGATATTCGTAAATCCCATGCTTCTTGCCAGATAAAAGCTTTCTACCGTCTGCGTAACGGTGTGGCGCCTGCCGATGAGATCAAGCGTTTCCTGCTTCATCGTCTGCGGGTTAATCGAGATGCGTGAGATTCCGTGCGCGCGCAGTACGTCCAGCTTTTCTTTCGTAATGCTGTCCGGCCTGCCCGCTTCTGCGGTAAACTCCAGCAGATGCGCAAAGTCCAGGCTTTGCTCCAGGCAGGTTAACAGACGGTCAAGCTGGCGGGGCGCAAGCGTCGTCGGCGTTCCGCCTCCAATATAGATGCTGTTTAAATGCTTGTGTGCAAAAGCTTCGGATGTAAATGCAATTTCCCTCTCCAGCGCGTCGAGATAAGTATCGACACGGCTTTCCCATACAGACAGCGGAAACGATGTAAACGAGCAGTACAGGCAGGTACTAGGGCAAAATGGAATGCCGATATACAGGCTGTATCCTGTCTCAAGATCCAGCCGCTTTAAAAGCTCGCGCTCACGCTGGGCGATCTCCAGGCTCAGGCGGATCTTTTCCGAAGATGCCCCATAAGCGTGCTTCATATAGCCTGCTGCTTCTTGAGGATCTTTCCCCTGCTCCAGCATCGTCAGCGCCAGCTTCACCGGGCGCACCCCGGTCAGCGTTCCCCAGGGAAGCGTTGTTCCTGTGTGAGCAGAAAGCATCTGGTAAATATGCTGCTTGAGCAGGTTTTTCATCTCTTTTCGGTCGGATTCGTTTACCTCGAACACTTCTTCATAAAGCTTTTCTGTTTGTGCTTCCTCCTGCTTGTGCGGCTCTGCCAGTGCCAGCCGTACCTGCCCCGGCGCATAATCTACGTAGATCTCAAGCTGTACCGGTTCTGATACAGCTTTCGGATCGGTAAATACAGAAACATTCTCTGATGGGCAAAATGCCTTCACCAGAGAATGAATATCATATGCAAAATCATCTTTATTTAACTGTACAGTAATCATAATAACCTCGGTATCGTAATCTTGTACTGCCTATTTGCAGGCATACGCCCACAGAGCGGCATCCGCCTATAAAAATGGATTGTACTGTTTTTCATGCCCGATTGTCGTCCATTCTCCATGTCCCGGCAGCACCTTCGTATCGTTCGGCAGCGGAAAGAGCTTTTCCTGTACGCTGCGGACAAGCTGCGACATGCTGCCTTTTGGAAAATCGGTGCGTCCCACAGATTCGCAAAACAGCGTGTCTCCGCTGAACAACAGGTTTTCGCTTTTGATATAAAAGCACACCCCGCCTACCGTATGCCCCGGCGTGTGCAGGACTTCGATTTCAAAGCCTGCCATAGACAGGTGGCCTTGTTCTCCGTGAAAATATTTGTCTGCATGAAAGACAAGGTCTTTGCCGATCATAGTGCAGCAGTTATATGCCGGATGCTCCATTGTCTGCTTCTCATCCTCATGGGCATAGATTAAGATCCCATACTTTTCCGCCAGCTTCTCTGCCGCCATACAGTGGTCAAAATGGCCGTGCGTCAGCAGCACAGCTACCGGATGAAGCTGGTTTTGATCCGCATAATCCGCAATCATCTGCGCCTGGTCGCCCGGATCGATGATCAATGCTTCCTTCGTGTCACTGTTCACCGCTAAAAAGCAGTTTGTACAGACCATGCCTACCTGAAATTCCTTTACTGTCATCATTTTTCTTCCCCGCCTTATTTATCTAAAATCACACCATCTGGCGCCAGCCTTTTGGTTCCCGCTTAGCCTGACGTGCGTTCAATATCCGTCACGCTTTCCACCTGGCGGATCTTTGTAATCAGATGGTTCATCTCGTCCTTGCCTTTTGTCCCAAACGAAATCGAGATCGTTGCCACTCCCTGCTTGCTCGTTTTGGAATGGATGGAATTAATGTCAATCTCACGTTCCGTAAAAATTTTTGTAATATCCACAAGCAGCCCTGTGCGGTTATTTCCGTAGATCTTAAGCTCGCCCAAATACAGCCCGTGTTCGCCGCTGCTGCATCCTTCCTGCCACTCTGCTTCAATCAGGCGCGTTTTTTCTGCATCTGACAGGTTCATCATATTGATGCAGTCTGTCCGGTGAATCGTAACTCCGCGCCCTCTTGTAATATAGCCGCAGATCTCGTCTCCCGGCACCGGGCTGCAACATTTTGCAAAATGCGCCGCAATGTCACATAAACCATGCACGATAATTCCGCTCTTGGAATTGGTCTGCAAATTTTTGCTGGTGCCTTCTTCTGCCTGTGCAAGCACCTGGTCGTCGGTCATCTCGATCGGATGGTCTTTGCGGTACTCGTCCTGCATCTTGTTTACAATACTTGCTTCCTTCACGCCGCCGTGCCCGACCGTGGCAAGACAGGAGTTCCAGTCGTGGAAGCCGTATTTGCGCACGACCTTTGTCTGGTAAACCGGTTTGTTGAAAACGGAAAAATCAATGCCCTTTGCCTTGCAGTAAGCGGCGATCAGCTCTTTGCCATGCTGGATATTTTCTTCCTTCAGCTCGCTGCGGAACCACTGGTTGATCTTGGTCTTTGCCTGCGTGCTCTTTACAATATTCAGCCAGTCATGGCTCGGCCCTCTGGAATTTTGCGACGTAATAATCTCGATGCGGTCGCCGTTTTGAATGACGTAGTCGATCGTGACCAGCTTTCCATTGACTTTGGCGCCGATCATTTTGTTGCCGACCGCGGAATGGACGCTGTACGCAAAATCGACAGGCGTGGAGCCGTTCGGCAGGTTTTTGACATCGCCGTTTGGCGTAAAGCAGAACACCATATCCGAAAACAGGTCCAGGTCGCTTTTTAACAGGCTCATAAATTCTTTATTGTCCGACATATCCTGCTGCCATTCCAGGATCTGGCGCAGCCAGCTTAGCTTTTCCTCTTCCTGGTTGCCAGTGGACTTTACGCCGTTGGCAGATTCTTTATATTTCCAATGCGCCGCGATTCCGTATTCCGCTACGCGGTGCATCTCCACGGTACGGATCTGGATCTCAAACGGCTGGCCGTCCGAGCCCATCAGCGTCGTATGCAGGGACTGGTAGCGGTTTGGCTTCGGCATCGCGATATAATCTTTAAAACGTCCCGGCACCGGCACATAATTTTCATGGATCACGCCCAATGCCGCATAGCAGTCCATCACATTGCGGACAATAATGCGGATCGCAAACAGATCATAGATCTGGTCAAGCGTCTTATTCTGGTTGACCATTTTTTTATAAATACTGAAAAAATGCTTTGCCCTGCCGCCGATCTCCGCCTGGATGCCGGCGCGCTCGATATGCCCGCGTACCTCGTCGGTTAGGTTGCGGATATAGTCGTCCTGCGCTGTCTTGCGCTGCGCCACCTGCTGAATTAGGTCATAATACGCCGACGCTTCCAGGTATTTCAGGCACAGGTCATCCAATTCGATTTTTACCTTGGAAATGCCAAGCCGCTGGGCAATCGGAGAATAAATGTCCATCGTCTCGCGCGCGATCTCCTTTTGCTTCTCCGGCCGCATATACTGTAGCGTGCGCATATTGTGCAGGCGGTCTGCAAGCTTGATTAATATGACACGGATATCCTTTGCCATCGCCAGAAACATCTTTCTTAAGTTCTCAGCCTGCACCTCGACCTTGTCCGCGTCATAGGACAACTGCCCTAATTTGGTAACCCCGTCTACCAGCAGTGCTACCTCGGCGCCGAACTCGTGCGCAATCTCCTCATCCGTCATGACCGTATCCTCCACAACATCGTGGAGCAGACCAGCCACAATCGTTTCCTTATCCAGCTCCAGCTCTGCCAGAATCATGGACACACAGAGAGGATGGATAATATATGCCTCTCCTGATTTGCGCTTTTGATCCTTGTGTGCCGCCGCCGCGATCTTGTATGCCTTTTCCACCTGCGTAATGTCCGTAGACGGATGGTATTTTTTAATGCTGCCTATTAGTTCCTTATACAGCTCCTGCGGCTCAATAAAGTCAGGCATTCTGCGAATTCCGTTTCTTTTTGCACCTATTTTTGCTTCTAATTCTTCTACTGACTCCTTTGGCTCGTTTAATTCAATAGAAAAATCTGCCATATTCATCACCTGCTCTCCCGGCTTTTCCTAACCTCTGCTCTTCTTATCTTCGTTAATATTTAAGCATTATACTCAATTTCCGGCAAAATTGCAACAATTGTGTGAAATTTCCGTGAATCTTTTATGAGGAGAGGGTTAAACTTGGGTTGGTTTTGTTCATTGGTGCAGTGGTGGGTATGTGGGGTTTAAAAAAAGGGGGGGGACGCTGGGAGAGGGGATGGGCACGCCCTGGCTGCGTCCGTTCCAGAAGGTTAAGAAGCCCTAAGCATCCTGTGGCTAGGTTGTGGCTCCGTCCGGGCGCGGCACCTAGTTCGCCCTGGCGTTCCGCCAGAAGCTAAAGGTGC
>CAMUPC010000271.1 GCA_947090545.1 uncultured Eubacterium sp.
GTAACCGCAGGATGCTTAGGGCTCCTTACATTTTGGAACCGGAACAGGAAGCAAGGCCCGCGCCCCTTCCTCCAGCGTCCTTTTCTCAAAAAAAGTAACACTCGCCCCAAATTGTCTCCCAGACAAATATTTTGCCATTGTGCACAATTTTTACGGCTCATAGTTTCTCACCTTCCTGCATTTATTCTGTCTATCGAGGAGGGTTCAGAAAAAAACGCTGAGCTACAGATATCCCATCCATAGCCCAGCAAACTCCCTTTTATTCCTTTCCACTACCTACAACAGCCTTACGCACCAGATCCACCGGAATCATCGTAGCGCCAAGCACCACCACCGTAACCCATCCGGTAATCCCAAACGGCACGCAGCTAAACATATTTCCAATCCACGTAAACACTTCAAACGGAATCAGCGCCGCGTTAACAATTAACGCCTGTACGAGAATAATCGCAAAAAATACTTTCAGAAAACCCGTATTTTCATCCAGCCCTTTAAAAATCGCAAAGGAATCATCCCTCACATTAAATCCGTTAAACAGCGCACTGACAATAAACAATACAAAATACCCGGTCAGATGCTGCTCTTCATTTGCAAACAGCCCGATAAAAAACGGATGCTTAAGGTAAACAAAGCTCACAACCGTCAGCCATGCGCCCATCGTAATAATCTGCGCCATCATCTTTTTGCTGACGATGCTTTCATCCCTGCGCCTTGGCTTTTCTGTCATATATTTCTCAAGCGCAGGCTCGTTGCCGAGCATAATCGCGCCCAGGCTGTCCATAACCAGGTTGACGAACAAAAGATGCGTCACCTTTAACGGCTCTTCCACGCCGAAGAACGGCGCAATCGCACTGACAATAACAGCGGCTACGTTAATGACGAGCTGGAACTTGCAGAATTTTAAAATATTGTGGTAAATCGTCCGCCCGTACCAGATCGCGTCTTTGATGGATTTGAAATTGTCGTCCAGTATAACGATCTTGCCGGCTTCCTTTGCTGCTTCTGTCCCGCTGCCCATCGCAAAGCCTACATCTGCGCGCTTTAATGCCGGGGAATCGTTGACGCCGTCGCCTGTCATGCCCACGACGAGGTTCATCTCCTGGCAGAGCCGCACCATCCTGGATTTATCGGTCGGCAGCGCCCTGGCAATTACGCGGATATCCGGGATAATCTTTTTGACCTCCTCATCCGACATTTCATTTAACTGCGCCGAGGATAAGGCACGGTCTTTGTCGCTTTTTAAAAGCCCCGCGTCTTTAGCAATCGCAACGGCAGTTTCCAGCCTGTCGCCGGTAATCATAACGACCTGGATGCCCGCCTCCTGTACCTGGTGGATCGCGTCTCTTGCTTCCGGCCTGACATCGTCGCGGATGCCTACGAGCCCGATAATTGCCAGGTCGTCGTTAATCGTATTTTCCGCTAACGGCTTCTTGGAATAGCCGAACGCAAGGACACGCATTGCTTTGGACGCAAGCGCATCGATTTTTTGATTCAATGCCGCCTGGTCGATCGGCTTTTCACTGCCGTCCGCGTCCAGATAGGTTTTAGCCTGTGCAAGCAGCTTCTCCGGCGCGCCTTTATAAAACGTCTTTCCCAGATAGTCGATTCTTGCCTGGCTGAATTTATTCGCAGAGTTAAAGCCCTGGCTTGCGGTTACGACATATTCCTGCTTCGCATTGACCGCATGGAACGCATCTTCGCCCATAAACTTCATTAACGCCTGGTCGGTCGCGTTGCCGCCGATGACCTTGTGCGACGCGTCAAACAGCGACTGCGTGTTTTTGCCGATCGCAAGATCCAACATTTCTTTGATTTCGGTATGGCTTCCAAGCTGCGGTATCTCAATCGAGCTGCCGTCCGCCGTAAAGAAATCCACGACCTCCAGCATCCCTTTGGTAATCGTGCCTGTCTTATCACTGAACAAAATATTTAAAGAGCCTGCCGTCTCGATTCCTTCCGCCTTTCTGACAAGTACGTTATGGTCTAACATCTTGCTCGTATTCTGCATCAGTACAAGAGAGATCATAAGCGGCAGTCCTTCCGGCACCGCGCACACGATAATAACGACGGCAAGGGAAACCGCACGGATAATATCCTGCAAGATCACCTCGATGCCGTTGCCAAAATACGCGGATACGCCGCCAGCCAGGGATACAAAATGCACAAAATACAAAATAGAAATCGCAATCGCCCCGATATAGCCAAACGTGGAGATCTGCTTTGCCAGCTTCGCCAGCTTGACCTTTAACGGCGAATCCGGCTCTGACTCCTGCATTTCCTCAGCCATTCTGCCCATCATCGTCTTTAAGCCGACTTTTCTGACGTCCAAAACGCCCTCGCCGTCAAATACGACAGCGCCGCGAAACAGCGAATGCGCATCCACAAACGTATCGCCTGTAATATCCTCCGGCAGCTCAAAGCCTTCGTCCGCCTGTGTCTTTTTGCATTCTTCCGCTTCTCCGTTTAACGCAGAGTTATCCACCCGCAGCGAGCCGGAGATTAACACACCGTCCGCCGGGATTTTGTTGCCTGACTGTAGCAGCACCTTATCCCCGGTGACCACATCGTCTACTTCGATCACGGTAATTTCGCCGTTGCGGTATACTTTGCATTCGTCTTTTTTTGTACTGTCTTTTAATTCCCTGTACTTTGTATCGCTTGCCACACCTGTTTTTGCTGACACAAAGGCTACGATCAGCACTGCCACAATCGTACCAAGCGGCTCATAGATCTCTGCATAGCCAAAGCAAAACATCACGATCATCAGCGCCGCAATCGCAAGCAGTACTTTAATCATAGGGTCATCAAAGGTTTCCTTGAACTCTTCCCAGAAAGTCGTCGGTTCAGAATCCGGGATCTCATTCGATCCGTATTTTCTGCGGGACTCTTCCGCCTCCTGATCTGTCAGCCCGTTAAATTTCATAAGTAATCTGTCCTCCAGTTTCCTGTTGTTTTTTCAATCTTATACATATCTGTTCGCCAGTTCGCCAAGCCCCGGGTCTGTCGTCCCCTGCCCGATCGCGCTGAACTTCCACTCGCCGTTATGCCGGTAAATCTCACCGAAGATCAAAGCCGTCATGCCGGAATAATCATCGGTCAGGTTATATTTGCACATCTCGCTGTTGTTTCTCTGGTCTACGAGACGGATAAACGCGTTTCGGATCATCCCGAAATGCTGCTTGCGCTGCACCGCCTGATAGATATTGACGACCAGCACAATACGGTCGTACTCCGCCGGAATCCTGCCAAGGTCTACGAGGATCTGCTCATCATCGCCTTCCCCGGCTCCGGTTAAATTATCGCCCATATGCTGGATTGCGCCCGTCTTGTGTCCCAAGTTTCCAAAATAAATAATATCAGACTTATCGCAGAGCCTGCCGTTTTTTAACAGCAGCGCAGACGCGTCACAGTCAATCGGTTTTGGCTTCGGCGCGAAAAATCCGCCTTTTGCCTTCTGCGCCTCATCCCAGCCAAGCCCGACCATCATTTTGGACAGCCCCGCATGTTCCTTTGACAAACTGACCTTTTGGCCTTTTTGCAAACTTACTGACATTCCAATGCCTCCTTTTCCAAAAAATTACTCCGCGTCGATGCCATACTGCGCACAGAGCGCTTTCAGCCCGCCCTGGTAGCCGCTGCCGATCGCGTTAAACTTCCATTCGCTGCCGTTTTTGTATACTTCGCCAAACACAGCGGCTGTCTCGATCGAAAAATCCTCGCCCAGATCATAGCGCAGCATTTCTTCTCCGGTTTCTTCATTATAGATACGGATAAACGCATTGTTAATCTGCCCAAAATTCTGGCGCCTTTTCTCCGGTTCATAGATCGTCACCGTAAACGCAATTTTGGTAATATTGTCCGGCACCTTCGACAAGTCGATTTTAATCTGCTCGTCGTCTCCTTCTCCGGCTCCGGTTAAATTATCGCCCATATGCTGCACGCTGCCCGACGGATGCGCCAGGTTTCCAAAGAAAACAAAATCCTCCTGCCTCGACACCCTGCCGCTGTCTGTCAGCAAAAACGCTGCCGCGTCCAAATCAAAGTCTCCTCCTGTATCAAACTGGTTCACATCCCAGCCAAGCCCGACCACGACCTTTTTCAGTCCTGGATTTCCTTTTGTAAGGCTTACCTTCTGCCCTTTTTGCAAACTTACCGGCATTCCTTTTCCTCCTTAACCTGTTCCTGTTTACGTCGTCTCTATTCCATAATGCGCACAAAGCGCCGCTAATCCGCCCTGGAAACCGCTGCCGATCGCATTAAACTTCCATTCTCCGTTATGCCGGTACAACTCCCCGACCACAACCGCCGTCTCGATCGAAAAATCCTCGCCCAGATCGTAATGGATCAGCTCGGTGCCTGTTGCCTCATCCACAATTCGGATAAACGCATTGGAAACCTGTCCAAAATTCTGCCTTCTCACATCCGAATCATAGATTGTTACCGTAAACGCCACCTTTTCCACATTTGCCGGAATCTTTGTCAGATCTACTTGGATCTGCTCGTCATCGCCTTCTCCGGCTCCGGTCAGGTTGTCGCCCATATGCTTGATCGCACCGCTTGTATGCTCCAGATTACCGTAAAAGACAAATTCTTTTTCCGTCGGGCACTTTCCGTTTGCGCCAATCATAAACGCTGCCGCGTCTAAGTCAAAATCCGCACCGGAATCAAACGCGTTTACATCCCAGCCCAAGCCTACCATAATGTTTTTCAGGCTCGGATTGCCTTTTGTCAGGTCAACCTTCTGGCCCTTTGATAAATTAATCGGCATAATTGTTTCCTCCTGTCAAAATAGAATTAACAAAAAAATGTTACTTCCTATTGTATCACAGTAACGTACTGCTGTCACTACCATTTTTCCATATTCTGACAATGCGCGCCATTGATCCAGGATGTTATATGCAGTATCTGCAAAATTCAAAAAAAAATTCTTGCTGCTGTTACTGTGGTTTTTCCATTATTTAGGGGATGTGCCGACTTTGTGCAAATTTGTGGATAAGGACGCTGGGAGAGGGGAGCGGGGCTTCCTTCCTGTGACGTTGGAAAAATGTTAGGATCCCTTGGCATCCTGCTGAACCAAAGCAGGGGCGAAGCCAAGCGGCACCTTTAGCTGCTGGCGGAACGCCAGGGCGAATGGTACAGAGTTGCGGAATGAACGGTGCATACAGTGCCTGAATTTTGTGCCAGCGCAAGGCGGAGGAAGGAAGCGATGTGGTTCCATCGCTGACTGACGACAACGCGGCGATGGCGCAAAAGGCAGGTGCTGTATGCACCGTTCATTCCGCAACTCTGTACCAAGTGCCGCGCCCGGACGGTGCCTCAGCGTAGACGCAGGATGCCTAGGGCTCCTTACATTTTGGAATCGGAACAGGAAGGAAGCCCCGCTCCCCTTCCT
>CAMUPC010000272.1 GCA_947090545.1 uncultured Eubacterium sp.
ACCTTTAGCTGCTGGCGGAACGCCAGGGCGAACTAGGTGCCGCGCCCGGACGGTACCACAGCGTAAGCGCAGGATGCCTAGCGCTTCTTAACCTTCTGGAACGGACGCCCACCGGGTGTGCCAATCCCCTCTCCCAGCGTCCCGCTTACAACAAACAGTTACCCATTCTGGTATAACCAGGCTTGAATCGATTCTATAGAAAATAGGTGAGGAATGAAAATGTTTAATTATGTATGTTTAAATCCAATTGCGCAAGTAGGATTGGATGTATTAGAAGAAGGCTACCAGAAGGTAGACGCGATCACAGACGCGCAGGCAGCGCTCGTGCGTTCCGCGTCCATGCACGATATGGAGCTCCCGGACAGCCTGGAGGTTGTAGCGCGCGCAGGTGCAGGTGTCAACAACATTCCGCTGGAAAAATGTGCGGAACAGGGAATCGTTGTATTTAACACTCCGGGCGCTAATGCGAACGGCGTGAAGGAGCTGGTGCTTGCAGGGATGTTTATGGCAAGCCGCGACATTAACGGTGGTGTTAACTGGGTACAGTCTGAAAAGGACAATCCAGACCTTGCGAAGCTGACTGAGAAGCAGAAAAAAGCATATGCGGGATGCGAGATTGCCGGAAAGAAGCTTGGTGTGATTGGGCTTGGCGCGATTGGTATCCGTGTGGCAAATGCAGCGACGCATCTGGATATGGAGGTCTATGGCTATGATCCGTATATTTCGGTAAATGCGGCATGGAACTTATCCCGCAATGTGAAGCATGTGCGCAATGTCGAGGATATTTACCGTGAATGCGATTATATCTCGATCCATGTGCCGTTATTAGATTCTACGAAGAAGATGATTAACGCGGACGCAATTGCGATGATGAAGCCGACCGCAGTGATCTTGAACTTTGCAAGAGACTTGCTTGTGGATGAAGAAGCGGTGATTGCGGCACTTGCTGAAGGAAAGCTGAAAAAATACATTTCCGATTTCCCGAACAATACGACGGCAGGCAAGCCGGGCTGTGTCGTAACGCCGCATCTGGGTGCGTCTACGGAAGAATCCGAGGACAACTGCGCGGTTATGGCAGCTCAGGAAATCCGCAACTATTTGGAAAACGGCAATATCCGCAATTCTGTAAATTATCCGAACTGCGATATGGGCGAATGCACAACCGAAGGGCGTGTTGCTGTCCTGCATAAAAACAGCAAGGGTGTGATCGGCAAGTTTACGTCGATTTTTGGTGAATGCGATATTAACATTGCGAATATGACGAATAAATCCAAAGGAGATTACGCGTACTCGATGTTTGACCTGGATACGCCGATGACACAAGAGGCAGTTGCGAAAATGAAGGCAATGAGCGGCGTGCTGAAGGTGCGGATTGTAAAATAGGATATTAGAATAAAAAGATGGAAAAGGCATTCGTGGTGACTTCGTTACTGGCGGATGCTTTTTTTTGGTTGTCTGTCTCAGCGCTGATTACTCGTTTCTGGACTGCCAATAGGCATTTGTGTGCTGATAGATATAGTTTGACATGCCGGACAAGCTGTGCTAATATGATTGTACAGAAAGGCTTGGAAAGGGGTTTATCTGTCCTTATTATACAGAAGACAGAAAGAAGTTTCATACACATGTATAGACAAAAGAAACAGGTACATAATCGTATTTGGAAAGATATTTTTGCTATGGTTGTGCAGGATGTCAGTATTATTTTTGCAACATATATTATTGTAGCAGTATATTGTTTGGTCTGTTCGCGTGCGATCGGAAATACTTCCAGGGAAGCTTGGCGTTCGGCAGTGATCCAATTATGCGCAGATTCGATTGTTCCGACAACGATAACGTTGGTTCTTACAGGTTTTGTGCAAAGCTTTTTTGCGGAGTGTGAGCATAAGAAGCGGTTTTTCCACATTTTTTCGCTGGTGGGTATGATCGGCTTTGCTATGCTGACAGCGGGTTTTCATCCGATTCAGAATGCACAGGGGCTTGGCGCGGTAATTTTAGGGAGCGTTATTTTAATAGTAGTTGATCTGGGAATGGTGTTTGAAGTAAAGATGGATTCTAAAATGGATCTTGGAATTTCAGGTAAAAAGGGGTGATTTTATGAATATCAATCTTATATTAGTAATTATTTTAATCATGACAATTGGGCTGGCCGTATACTTTGCGAAAAGCAAAATGCAGAAATATTATCGTACGGTTTTGAATAAAGAGGAAGTATTGTCATTAATTGTAAATTGTAATAATTATAAGCCTATTGGAGATGTTTTTTCCAGCTTGGATAAGCTGCTGGGGGAAAATCAGGAAACGGACGGTATTGAATACAGAGGACATTTTTAGCTATGGGGCGAAGAGAAAAAACGGATTCCAGGCATTTTGCCCAGATGTGGAAGCATGTGCTGAAAGCGAGAGAAGCCGCGTTAGCAGAGTGTGATAGACAGTTTCATGATCTATGCGGTGTCCGTGCTTGTGCGGATGACAGATTAAAATCCGCGCTGGAACAGACGTACCGGGATTTGCGGACAGATCTCAAGAGGGAATGTTATTTTAACGCAGATGAAAAAAAGATGCTTGACGGAAGAAAGATGGGCGCGATTATGTGTCATGCATTGATGAAAGAAAAGGTGTTTTGTTTTGATGAACAGCAGGCACTTGATATGCTGCGGAAAAAGGAAATGGAATACGGGGAAGATATATTAAAAAAGTTGAGTATAATAAATGGATAGCAAATAATTTTTTTATTAATTATAAAGTAGCTTATTTGTTTAGCGTAGGTTTGGTAGTAGAGACGGTAAAAGAAAGGCTGTTCCGTGAAAACCCGGCTTTAGGAAGTGCATTGAACAAAAAGGGATGGATGGAACAATATCCAGAAGAAAGGGAAATTGACAGCTTCAATGTGAGTATGGTGCTTGGGTTGGGGAAGGCGGATCTGAAAGGGGAAAAACTAGATATGTTTATGTATGCTTTGCAGTTGTACCAGATTGAACAGTATACATTGCTTGCGCTGCGGTCAGCAGCAGAAAAAACATCCGTTTGAATGCGGATGTCTTTTTTGTTTGACGTATCCGCCCTGACACGTTATAATAGAAACACTTGGAAAAAACGGGAAATGACCGAAAGGAGAGACAAATGGCACAGATCAGACCATTTTTCTGCATCCGCCCATGCAGGGAAAAAGCGGCGCGGATCGCAGCGCTTCCTTATGATGTATACAGCAGGGAAGAGGCAAAGCAGGAGGCAGTGCGCAATCCAGATTCTTTTTTAAATATTGACCGCCCGGAGACGCAGTTTCCAGACGATACCGATATGTACGACGAAAAGGTGTACCAAAAGGCACGTGAGCTGTTATGGCAGCAGATTGCAGACGGGACGTTTGTAAAAGAAGAGAAACGCTGCTACTATATTTATGAGCTTACGATGGACGGCAGGACGCAGACGGGAATCGTGGCATGTGCTTCGATCGACGATTATGAAAACCAGGTGATTAAAAAACATGAAAATACTCGGGCAGAAAAAGAAGCAGACCGCATCCGCCATGTAGATGCCTGCAATGCCCAGACTGGCCCGATCTTTTTAGCTTACCGTGCTGACCAGAAGATCAGCCGGGTCGTAGAAGAAGCAAAAAAGCAGGAGCCGCTCTATGATTTTATCGCCGAGGACGGTATCCGTCACCGGGTATTTGTGGTCGCTAAGGATGTCTGGATACAGGAAATCCAGCAGGCGTTTGCCGCGATGCGCTCGATTTATATTGCGGATGGGCATCACCGTGCGGCGTCTGCGGTAAAAGTCGGACAGATGCGCCGAAAAGCGCATCCAGGCTATACGGAAGAAGAAGAGTTCAACCATTTCCTGTCGGTATTATTTCCAGACGATGAACTGATGATTATGGACTACAACCGAGTAGTAAAGGATCTTGGCACGCTAACCCCAGCGCAGCTTCTGGAAAAGGCAGAAAGTATTTTTGAGCTGAAAAAAGTACCGAAAGAAGAACGCAAGCCTCAGAAAAAAGGTGATTTTACCATGTACCTGGACGGAAGCTGGTATTTGTGTACAGTGCGCGCGCAGGATATCCCGTCTGATCCGGTAAAAAGCCTGGATGTCTCGCTGTTGCAGGATCTATTGCTGGAACCGGTGCTCGGTATCCACGATCCAAAGACCGACAGCAGGATAGATTTTATCGGCGGCATCCGCGGGCTGGACGAGCTGGAGCGCAGGGTGGAAAAAGACTGCGCCGTGGCATTTGCGATGTATCCGACCGCTATTTCAGAGCTGTTTGCAGTTGCCGACGCCGGGCTGTTAATGCCTCCAAAATCGACCTGGTTTGAACCAAAGCTGCGCAGCGGGCTGTTTATCCACGCATTAGAATAGGAGAAAATCAAATGCTTACAGCACAGGAGCCATCCATTATAACAGAAAGCCTGGAAAATTTGCAGAAGGTAGATAAAAATGTGATACAAAAGTATTTGGAGGACCTTGTACCAGATCTTTTAAACTTTGCGGTACAGGTGCTGCTTGCTGTTTTGCTGTACCTGATCGGAAAACGTATCATCTCTTTTCTGCGCAAATTCCTGCGCAGGTCTTTGGAACGCAGAAATGTGGATATCGGCGTGCGCCAGTTTTTAGATTCAGTCAGCAAATACAGCCTGTATGCGATTCTATGGCTGATGATCCTGACACTGTTTGGCATTACAACAGCATCTGTGATCGCACTGCTAGGCTCCGCCGGGCTGACGCTGGGGCTTGCGTTGCAGGGCAGCCTGGCGAATTTTGCGGGCGGCGTGCTGATCCTTCTGCTTCGCCCGTTTCATGTGGATGATTACATTATTTCAGGCGAGACAGGGCACGAAGGCACAGTGAAGGAGATTACGACCTTTTATACCAGAATCCAGACGGCAGACAACCAGACTGTTATGATCCCAAACGGCAAGCTTGCAGACGGCGCGATCGTCAATGTAACGGGACAGCAGACGAGACGGGTGGATATTGTGGTCGGTATTGCGTACAGCGCGGATTTGAAGCTGGCGAAGCGGTTGCTGTGGGAGATTGCGGAACGGGAGACACGCAGAATCAGTGAAGAGCCGGTGAATGTGTTTGTGGCGAATCTTGCGCACAGCAGTGTGGAGCTGGGGTGCAGGTTTTGGGTGAGGTCTGAGGATTACTGGCAGACGAAGTGGGATACGCTGGAGGCGGTGAAGATGGCGTTTGATGAGCATGGGGTGGAGATTCCGTTTCCGCAGGTGGATGTGCATTTGAAGGCGGGGGATTAGTGTAGGGGGGACGCTGGAGAGAGGGGAGAGGGACTGGCTTCCTGCTCCTTTTCCAGAATGTAAGGAGCCCTAAGCGCCCTGCGGGAACGTTGTGGCACCGTCCGGGCGCGGCACCTAGTTCGCCCTGGCGTT
>CAMUPC010000273.1 GCA_947090545.1 uncultured Eubacterium sp.
TAGTGGAATCAGAAATAATAGTGGAATCAGAAATAATAGTGGAATCAGAAATAATAGTGGAATCAGAAATAATGGTAGAATCAGAAATAATAGTAGAATTAGAAATGATAGTAGAATCAGAAATAAAAATCGAAACGGAAATAAAAATAGAAGAAAAAGGAAGCAACTGCTGATAGCAAGCGGGCTGTTTATGATCTCAGCGGCAGTTTTGGGCATCCTGTGTTTTCTTCTGTATCGTCAGGCAGGCACAGGGCGTGCCGGAATGCCAAAACCGAAACAGCAGGAAACGCCAGCGGACCGCCTGCTTGCCTATATGGGCTATGCGCAAGACCGCAATTATCAGGCAATGTATGACATGCTGGATATCGAGGCGTCAGGGAATATAGGAAAAGAAGATTTTATAAAACGCAATTCTGCGATTTACGAAGGAATTGACATGCACAATATGCAGGTCAGAAATATCCGCTATGATGCTGAAAATGAAATTGTCAGTTATGAAACGACATTTGATACAACAGCGGGCGAAATCTGCTTTGAAAATGAAGCGTATTTTAATAAAGTGGACGACACTTACAGGCTTGCCTGGACGGATTCCCTGATTTTTCCGCAGCTTCGTAAAAACGACAAGGTGCGCGTCGCCGTGCTGGAAGCCGAGCGGGGAGAGATTCTGGACAGGAACGGCAGAGTGCTCGCCGGCTGGGGAACGGCGGCGTCGGTTGGGATTGTGCCGGGAAAGATGCAGGATAAAAAAGCGAGTATTCAAAGGATCGCGAAGCTGCTGGAGATGGAGCAGGAAGCGGTGGAAAACAAGCTGGACGCAGGCTGGGTAAAGGAGGATTCATTTGTGCCAGTGCGCACAGTTCCAGGTGTGAAGGAGATTGACCTGCTGTCGGTGGAGCCAGACGAGGAGATGATGCGGGAAAAGGAACGGCAGGAGAAGCTGTTGCAGATTCCAGGCGTTATGATTACAGAGACAAAAATACGCGAGTATCCTTACAAGGAAGCAGCGGCGCATCTGGTCGGCTATGTCCAGAATGTAACCGCGGAGGATTTGGAAGAACATGCCGCAGAAGGGTATACGGCAAACAGCATGATCGGCAGAAACGGCATGGAAGGCTTGTTTGAAAAAGACTTAAAAGGAAACAACGGGTGCAGGATCTATCTGACCGATGCCGACGGCAAAGAGACGGCAGAGCTGGCAAGAAAGGACGTACAGCATGGAAAAGATATCCGGCTGACGATCGATGCGAAGCTACAGGTCAAGCTCTACGAGCAGTTTTTAGAGGATAAAAGCTGTACCGCCGCGATCGATCCGGGCACAGGAGAAGTGCTTGCGCTCGTGAGCACGCCTTCGTATGATAACAACGATTTTATTATGGGGATGTCCCAAAAGCAGTGGAATTTGTTAAATGAAGATGAAAATAAGCCGCTATACAACCGTTTTCGGCAGGCATGGTGCCCGGGCTCTACATGGAAGCCGGTCATTGCGGCGATTGGGCTGGACACAGGGACGCTTGACCCTTTGGAGGATTTCGGGCAGGAGGGCTTAAGCTGGCAGAAGGACGCGTCCTGGGGTGCGTATCATGTAACGACGCTGCATGAATATGCGCCTGTGATTATGGAAAACGCGCTGATCTGGTCTGATAATATCTATTTTGCAAAGGCAGCTCTGAAAATCGGCAGCGAACGGTTAGAAGAAGCATTTCTGAAATTAGGATTTACGAAACAGGTACCGTTTGAAATCACGATGGCAAAAGCGCAGTTTTCCAATACGGAGCATATAGAAAACGAGATCCAGTTGGCAGACAGCGGCTATGGACAAGGGCAGGTCCTGATTAATCCGCTGCATCTTGCCTGTATTTATTCTGCATTTTATAACGATGGGACAATCGTTATGCCGCGTCTTTTGGCGAGCCAGGGGCAGGAGCCGAAGGCGTGGATTACGGATGCGTTTTCCAAAGAAGCCGCAAGCCAGGTGTTGGAAGGGCTGGTGCAGGTAGTTAATCACCCGGATGGAACGGGTTATGCGCTGCACCGGGACGATCTCGTGCTTGCGGGCAAGACCGGGACAGCGGAGATCAAGGCTTCCAAAGAGGACACGTCAGGAACGGAGCTTGGATGGATGGCTGTTTTTACCGCGGATCAAAAAGCAAAGCGCTCCATTCTGCTTGTAAGCATGACAGAAGATGTAAAAGGGCGCGGAGGAAGCGGCTATGTTGTGCAGAAAGTAAAAAAGGTGCTCGATCAATGGCTTTAGCCGTGCCAGATTTGCAGCTTTGCAAGAATATCCAGCGTAATCTGCCAAGCCGTCTGCCCGTCGGCATTTGCCGCGTCCTGGATATTGGCAGCAAAAAAGCAGGTGCGGTTTTCTTGTTCCACAAAACCGACCAGCCAGCCCGAAATACGGCTGTCTCCGTATCCGATCGTGCCGGTTTTTCCGTATAGCGTGCCGCTGCTGTTAGATTCTAACCGGATCGCTTGTTTGACGGCTTCGATATGTTCCGGTGCGAAATCCAGCGTATAATTATAAAATTTTTGCAGCAGTTCGACCTGTTCGACCGGGGAGATTTTTAAACCACCGTCGGCCCAGTAATGATCCGTGTCGCCGATCACACGTTCATTGCCATAGCCGATCTCATGAATATGGTTTCGGATCTGCCGGATACCGATGCGTGCGTCCAGCTCCTGAAAATACCAGTTGACAGAGTTTTTCAGGGCAGAGGCAAGATCCTGGTCAGCATTCCAGGAAGCAAAGCTGTATGCTTGCCCGTTCCAGCGGATCGTAGACTGCTTTGGCGTAATCGTCCCGGTTTTCAGCCCAAGCAGCGCACTGTAGATCTTGTAGGTGGAAGCCGGCGCCGTCCGAGTCAGTGCCGCATCCTTGTCATAGATTTGCCAGGTGCCGTCGGCAGTATCATAGAGCACAAAGCTGCCATTGTAGCCGTCAAACGCACCAGACAGGTCTATGTACTGGATCTTTTTGCCCGTTTCCTTCCAAACATAGCGGCTGTCCCCGGCAGCATGTACGGACAAAAGCGGAAGAAAGCCCGACAGGACGGCGGCTGTCCCAAGCAGGGCAAGTGTGCTTTGGATACGCTGCGCCCTTGTAGGAGGACGGTATCTGGCAATATTTAAAACACGTTTTTTTATTTGCTTTGTGTTTCCGCCAATCCATGCCGCAAATGGGACGCAAGGCATGGAGGTATGCTGCGCTAAGTCAAGCAGCGTATTTCCATAATCCGCATAGGCGTCCTCGCAAAGCAGCTCCAATACGGAAGCGTCGCAGGCAGCTTCCCGGTCTGTATGCATTTCCGACAGCGCATAGCAGACAAGCGGATGGAACCAGTAGATCATCCGTGCCAGCTTCATCAGCATTTGAACAAACGTATCCTTATGCTTGTAGTGTGCCAGCTCGTGCAAAAGCATATAACGCACCTTGCCTGCCGGATAATCGGAGACGACAAAAATCGGCAGATAGATACCCTGCCTGAAAAGCCCGGCGATCACAGGAGACGTTAAAAAAGCAGTACTGTAAACCGGAAGCTCCTTTTTGACCCGCATTTCCTCCCGGCAGCGCTGATAGACGCCGCGTACCGCAGCATTCTGCAACGGCAGCGCAGACTGGCGGATTCTGTAAAAACGCAGTGTAGGAAGCAGCATCGATACAGCCATAACGCCAATTCCAGCGATCCAGACAAAACACAGCCCCTGCCAGATCCCGGAAGGCGTTTTTGCGCTGACCGTAACACTAAAATCTTGGAGCCAGCCGGCCGCACCAGATGCACGTACTAAAGCAGCCTGCTCCGCTGTAATTGGATTTGCAGGCGCAGCGGGCGACAGAAACAGCCTGAACAAATCAGAAAGCTGCGAAGGCCGCATCGCAGGAAGCGGCAGCAGCGGCACGATGCAGCATCCAAGCAGAAGAAACCACAGACGGTACTTTGCACGATTTGTTAAAAAACGATAAAAGAACCTGCGGACAGCAAGTATGATTCCTGCAATGACGCTGATCCACAGATTACAGATCAAAAATGAAATCATAAAATCCGCCATTTCAAAGCTCTCCTTTTCCGTGATCGTTAGAATCATCCCTGTCTTTGGACAGCAGTGTACGCAGCGTATGGATTTCTGTATCAGATAACCCACCGTTATCTAAAAACGCCGTCAGCATAGAAGTAAAATTGCCATTATAAAAACGGTCTAAAAAAGAACGGCTTTCCTGCCCGACATATTCATTTTGCCCAAAGAGCGGCGTATAAACAAATACCCGGCTCTGCTTTTCATAAGCAAGCACCCCTTTATTCACAAGCCGCTTGATAAGAGTCTGGATCGTCTTAGGGCTCCAGTCAGTCGTGCGGGTAAGGTGCTCTGTAATTTCATTTGTGCTGATCGGCGCATAGCGCCATACGATTTTCATAACCTCGTATTCTGCTT
This sequence comes from uncultured Eubacterium sp., assembly GCA_947090545.1. Classification (GTDB taxonomy): domain Bacteria; phylum Bacillota; class Clostridia; order Lachnospirales; family Lachnospiraceae; genus Eubacterium_J. The sequence goes on from CAMUPC010000273.1 coordinate 4,435, forward strand.
CTGAGATCTTTGGCAGTGGTTTCATAGACGCTTTCCTCCTGGTACGAATCTTACGAATGTAATAAAAATATTATAAATATAGGAAGCACTTATGTCAAGCGTTTCATTGGATCAATGGCTTGAAACTGCTGAAGAATATGGTATAATAGCTAATAAACATATAAATAAATGAAAGCCAGGTGATATTTTATGGGTGCATTAGTAATAGAAGATATGAGTAGAACATATCTCGAACATTCGATGGTTATTCACAATTTTGTCATTAAAATTGGAAATCAAATCACAGATTCTTTATGCCGTGTCTTTGGCGATAGTGTTCAGTACCAATGGAGAGAAAACGATGATAAAGCCGTTGTTCCAGATGTATCAATCATTTGCAATATGAAAGACAGAAAAAATATATCATTTACAGGAATCCCACGGATGGTTATGGAGGTATTATCTGATTCCACAGAAGATTACGACCGCAATGAGAAAATGGATATCTATAAGAAAGTGGGTGTTTCCGAATATTGGATTGTTGACTGGAGAAAGAAGCAGGTAGAAATATATATGTTTGATTTTAAAGAGGATGGCACAAGCTATTCATATTTATTTAAAAAAGTTACGGAAAAAAATAAAGAAGAGCTACAGCTTGTCATGTTCCCGAACCTGCATATTACATTTGATGAATTGTTTCATATAGAATAGGTGAAGTAGGAGTGTCAGAAAACAAGAAGGCAGTCAGATTGCAGCACTCATACAGCAAGTTCGCAAATACTCCATCAAGTATCGCCTGCCGCTGTATATCTTTACTGGGAACTTGAAAAAACCAGCCGGAGGAAGGGGAGCGGGGCTGGCTTCCTGTGACTATGGAAGAATGTTAGGAGCCCTTAGCATCCTGCTCGAAAACCCAGGGGCGAAGCCAAGCGGC
>CAMUPC010000274.1 GCA_947090545.1 uncultured Eubacterium sp.
TCTAAAATATACTCTGTAAAATAATAAAATCAGCAGAACACCTTGCTTTTACAGGCATCCCGCTGATTCACAACCTTGCTAACATTTACATATTATTAAAAAAGAGCATTTTTCAATCATCATACATTCCGAAAATTCTCAAACGTCTTATACAAATCCAACTGTCCCCACCCCCATTCCCGGTTCGGATACTCCCTGGACTCCTCCCTGACAGCCCCACGGATAAAATAATTCTTAATATTCGCCGTCGTAGCCGAGATATCATTCCGCCTGACCCCAGTCCACTCCAGCATCAGCGCCCCCGCTCCCGCGGTAATGGCTGCCGCTATGCTGGTACCGCTGCGTGTTTCAAATTTTCCTTCCCCAACCGGGCCATAGACGTCCACGGCAGGTGCCGCAATATCCGGCTTAATCTCCCTCGTTGCCGTGTAGCCCCTGCCGGATTCAAAATAGACGCTTCCGTCCAGGCCGTTGTATCCGGCGACTGTGATCGGTTCCTCTGCATCCGACGGCACGGTAAGCGTTGTATCCGGGTTGGAGCGGATAAAAAATACATCGCCTGATACCATATCCTCCATCGGCAGCCAGACGTGATAGATGCCGTCTGCAAAATTGCGCACAGAGACGTTCAGCACCCAGACTCCTGAAATCGGCATCGTAAATCTGACATAGATCAGCTCATTTCTGTTTGCTGCGCCAGTCAGCAGATAATCTACGGTTACGATCGTTCCCTCAAATAAAAAACGATACTCCGTATGGCTGCCCGGAGCCGTTGGCAGGGCGCGAAACCGCTCTCCGGTGGGAGAGATCACGGTTACCTCATACAGTTCCGGCGCCTCTGCCCACATCTCGGCAATAAACCCTTTGACGCCTTCTGATACGCTGATTTCGACACGTTCCTGCGCATTTTGCCCGCTGATGCCGCCCTGAAAATGATGCCTTTTATCTGCCTCATTTCCGCTTGCGACTGCTACGCAGCGCTGCCTGCGCTTGGATACTTCATTCAGAGTATGTGCAAGAGGGCTCGCACCGCCGCGGTTGCCCATATTTGTGCCTAGGGCGATGCAGATGGACAGCGGCTTGCGCAGCTCGGTTGCAAGCAGATTCAGGTAGCGGACGCCTGCCATAATATCATTTTCCTGAAAAACAGGAGTTTCGTCCGGGATAAAATAAAAATCCTTTAAGTATTGTTTGGCGCGCTTTAGCTGTACAAAAGCAATGTCGCATTCCGGCGCGGCACCGCTGAACTGGTTGGAGATATCCTCAGAGCCTGCCGCAAGAGCCGCTAAAAATGTTCCATGCCCGTCTGCGTATGGTATTTTTGCCGTCATCGAATCGTGGTTTGCCATCAGCTCCTCGTTAATCTGCTTTCTTGTGTATTCCGTCCCATAAAGAAATCCTCTCGGCGGCATACCGCTGCGTTCTTCCTGGTTCCAGATACGTTCTACGCGTGTCGTACCGTCGGTATTGCAAAACAACGGATTGGTATAGTCAAAATCCGTATCAATAAATCCCAGCAAAACGCCACGTCCTGTCAGCGCCAGGTTCGGCTGGTCACGCACCTTTAAAATACCGCTTTGCCCTAATGCCACATTATTGAGCAGCCCAAAGCATTTTGGAATCACGCCATAAGAAAGTTCTCCTGTTCTAAGCTCCCTGCCCCGCATCTGGTCATAGACTGCTACAAACTCCTCATCCAGCTCCTGTACGCAATAATCTCCGGCAGGTATATCCTCCATATATTCCTTTGGCGCAAGAAAATCAAAATAATCGTTCGAGTAAACGGCTTCTTCACAATCCGGCATAATTATCTCCTGACATTTTTCTTCTATTCCATCATATGAAAAAAGCTTTAAAAGGTCCGTGTAAAATACAGTTACTTCCCTTTTAAAGCTTCTCGCCTATGTTGAAATTTTTCTATTTGATGTTCTGTCATTCCCGCAGAAATTACTCTGAAAAAACAATACTCGCATAATGCTTCTTTACTTCCCGCAGCATTGCCTCTGTCGGTTCCACCTTTACTTCCTGCAACGCCCCCTGGCTTGCAAAAATCATACTGTAAATCGTATGCTCCTCGTTTCCAGAAGAATAATCATGGACATGCAGTTGTGGGTTGGAGTGAAAAGAATCCAGCCTGTGCGAGCGAACCGGAGCCATGCACTGCATTTCACTGAGCGCATAGGTGGCAAGCTTTTTCCGCTTGCTTTTATTTTTTACAACTGAGATATCCAGCTCATCTGCGGCAAGCAGGTATTCGTATTCCCGGTAACGGTTTTTTAATGCTGAAAAACTGACCGGGAGCATAACTATGCCGAGCATAAAAATGAGTGGCTGAAACATTGCGCCGCATATTAAAAGAACAAGCGTTACCAGAATCAGACAAACCGCAAGCTGCTTCCCCTTAGCATCCTTTTCGTCGTGAACAATGACTTCTGCATATGAATCTGACATATGTCCCTCCTTCTATTCGTAGTTCCGTATCTTTCCTACGCGCCTGCTTTGGATCAGCCTGCCCCCAGGCTTCCCCTGGCATGTTCCGGCAGCCCGTGCACGCCCCGCATCGTAATCAAAGGCCCGCCTTTTCCTTCTACATAATCGCCGGTAATGGTTACGATGCCGATATTGTCGTCCTTTGGAATCTCATACATAATGTCCAGCATAAACTCTTCCAGGATCGCACGCAGCGCCCTGGCGCCGACTTTCTTTTCCTTTGCCTTTTTTGCGATCGCGTGCAGTGCTTCCTCCTCAAATTCCAGGCGCACCTCGTCGTAATCGAGCAGCTTTTGGTACTGCTTGATAATCGCGTTTTTCGGCTCGGCAAGAATCTTTACCAGCATATCCTCAGTCAGTGCTTCCAGTGAAAACAGGATCGGCAGCCTGCCGATAAATTCCGGGATCATGCCGAATTTGCGGATATCTTCTACGGTAACCTGTGACAGCAGGTTTTCTTCTTTATCGTATTTATCTTTTAAATCCGCCTGAAAGCCAATCGAAGCAGCTTTGTTCAGCCGTTCTTTGATAATCTCGTCCAGATCCGGGAACGCCCCGCCGCAGATAAATAAGATGTCCTTAGTATTTACTGTTGTCATCGGCACCATCGCGTTTTTGCTGCTGGCGCCGACCGGGACTTCGACCTCTGCGCCCTCCAGCAGCTTCAACATTCCCTGCTGCACGGATTCGCCGCTTACATCGCGCTGGTGCGTGTTTCTTTTTTTTGCAATTTTATCAATCTCGTCAATAAAAATAATGCCATGCTCGGCACGGTCTACGTCGTTGTCTGCCGCTGCAAGCAGCTTGGATACGACACTTTCGATATCGTCTCCGATGTAGCCTGCTTCGGTCAGGGAGGTTGCATCTGTAATCGCAAGCGGCACATCCAAAAGCTTTGCGAGCGTCTTGACCAAATACGTCTTGCCGGAGCCTGTTGGCCCTACCATCAGCATATTCGACTTTTCAATCTCGATCTCATCCTCACTGCCGCTGCTGATGCGCTTATAATGGTTATACACTGCCACGGACATGACTTTTTTTGCATGTTCCTGCCCGACGACATAATCATCCAGCTTTGCCTTTATTTTATGCGGCGCCGGAATTGCGCTGATGTCAAATACCGGCTCGGGTTTTTTCTCTTTTGGCTTTTTCTTCTTTATTTTATGTGTATTCGGCATCATATTCTGCAAATCTGACAAATTAATCATACTGATATTCGGCATCTTGCCGCCCATATTCTGCATCGGGCCTAAGATGTCATCCAGCCGGAACCCGGACTGGTTCATCCCGTCAAACGTACGCTGCATACAGTCCTGACAGATGCAGATATTATTGGGTATTTTAATCATCCTGCCTGCGACACTTTCTGGACGATGGCAGATATAGCAGACTTCTTCATAATCATCTTTTTTCTCTTCTTTGGATTCACTGATATCCACTTCTCTAAAATCGTGCTCTGACATGATCGATCCAACTCCAATCCATTTATTTATCTGGCTTTTTTGAGAGACGCGGTGATACTTCTGTTTTACAAAAGCCCGATTCTATTATTATAAAAAAGTCCTTCTTATTTGGCAACCGGTACGGGAAAATTTAATAATTAATTTATAACTCCCCGTACATATCCTCTTCATCCTGCACACTCAGCGCTTCCTGGCGCCGCCTGTCCAAAACCCGCAGGAACTTGCCGGCTTCCTCCCATGCCTTTTTCGACTCCACAAGCATCAGCTCTCCCATCTGAAACACATGGAACATCCCCTCGTAGACGCTCAGCCTTACCTTCACGCCTGCTTCCTTTGCCTTTTTCGCAAGGGACGTCGAGTCAGAGAGCAGCATCTCAATCGAGCCAACCTGAATCAGCATCGGCGGAAATCCTTCATACGAGCCAAACAGCGGAGAAATATACGGGTTCGTTGGATCTTCTTCGCCAACATAATCCCGGTTGTAGATCATGCTTTCCTTCGTATTGCCAAACAGCGGGTCAAGCGTATAATTCGTCTCATAAGACTCCCCGCTTGCCGTCAGGTCGGTCCACGGCGACATCAGGATCAGCCCTTCCGGGAGTTCCATGCCATGGTCTTTTAAATACAGGCACAGCGCCAGCGCCAGTCCGCCGCCCGCGGAGTCTCCGGCAACAACGATCCTGCTGGGCTGACATCCGGTCTGCAAAAGCCACTGCCATGCCTCCAATGCATCCTCCAAAGCCGCCGGATACGGATCTTCGGGCGCTACCCGGTAATCTGGAGTAAAGACATTGATTCCGCCGCCGATCTCGTTATACAGCCCCGCGAACGAGCGGTATTTATTCCGCATCGCCCCGATATAGCCGCCGCCGTGAAGCTGTAGGATCACACGGTCGATATTGGGGTTTTGCGCCAGGCTTAAGAGTTCGGCATTGCATTGTTTTAGGCTGATTTGAGTCAGATGAAAACATGATGGGCACTTCCATGGGGGTTCTACCAGGTTTTTGCGGATTTCTCCGTTTTGCAGCTTGGGGCCGATTAGACGGTCTGCGGTCATCCGGGCGATCATATCACGTACGAATGCGGCGAACATGCTGCTTTTCTTTTCTTCCTTGGAGACTTCTGTTGGTTTTTGTTCTGTTGTTGTTTCTTTGAGTTGGTCTTTTGGGTGGTCTTGGGTTTTTGCGTCTAAAGACATATTTTATTCCTTCCTGAAAAAATCGTTAGGGGGATGCTGTTTGATAACTTTTTTTTTTGGGGGGGGATGCGATGGGGACGCTGGGAGAGGGGATTGGCACGCCCTGGCTGCGTCCGTTCCAGAAG
>CAMUPC010000275.1 GCA_947090545.1 uncultured Eubacterium sp.
TACATTTTGGAATCGGAACCGGAAGCAAGCCCCGCTCCCCTTCCTCCAGCGTCCCTCCCGGAAACCCCCAACACTTAAAGAAAGGAACCTAAAATGAAACTAACCAACCAGGAAAACAACCAATTCCTCCAACACCTAACCGGCATCCTGCACACAAAAGAAACCGCCCTGATGAAACACTGCATCCAACACGGGCGGATCTCAACCTACGACCACATCCTAAGCGTCGCAAAACTCAGCTTCTATTTAAACCGCAGGCTGCATCTGGGCGCAGACGAAAAAGAACTCGTTCGCGGCGCCTTTCTGCATGATTTTTATTTGTATGACTGGCATAAAAACGGATACATCGGCAGGCTGCACGGGCTGCACCATCCCACGATCGCGCTTGAAAACGCTTCCAAGCGCTACCGCCTGACCCCTGTGGAGCGCAATATTATCGAAAGCCATATGTGGCCGCTCACGCTGTTTCATATCCCAAAGTGCCGTGCCGCCTGGATCGTATGCATTGCCGATAAAATCTGCTCCGCCTATGAGGTCGCCGCCCATACCAAAAGCCTGCGCCTTTAATACCGCTATCCGGTCAGCCAGGCAAGATATCCGCTGTTTGCAGGAAGCTTAAGCAGCAGGCGGTGGTCCTTCACCGGCAGCTCTGCACAGCCGGACAAATCCAGGCTTTTCTCCGGCAGCTCTTCCCAGCGGATTTTTGCATCCAGCACATTCACGGCGTTTTTAACATGCTCAGGCAGAGGGATCTCCAGCTTTATATCATGTTCCTCACAGTTCAAAGCAACCATAAGCGCTTTTTTCCTCAATACCCTGGCATATACAAACTGCTTTTCAGAAACCATCATTTCCTGATAGTGCCCGAAAAACAATTCCGGGAACTGCTGGTTGGCGCGGCTCAGCAGGCAGTGCAGATGTGTGACTGCATCCTGCGTATAGGCATGTTTGTGATCGGACAGCTTTAATAACGGCGCTGCTTCTTCGCCTGCTTCCCTCGTTTGTGCCGCGGTATCGGAAAACTCTGATCCGCAGTACAGTGCCGGAATGCCATAAACCGTATATTGCAGCAGCGTAATTAACTGCCGGTGCTCGCTTTGGTTCAGCTTTTCATAAATACGGGAAACCTCCGGGCTGTCGACAAAAGTATACAGCTTTGTATAAGGGCACTGCTCATTCAGCTCCCGCAGGCACCTTGCCACCGCCGGATAATACCCTGTATTATGCGCGAGGATCATCTGCTTTTGCAGCCCGTCGTTTACGGCACAGTGAAGCATCCGGTCATTGACCCAGCGCGCATACTCCCCGTCCGTCAGTTCTCCCATCAGCCAAAAATCCTGCTTGACACTCTGCGCCGACTTCCTCAGCTCCTTGATAAAGTCGTAATCCAGCTCGTCAATCGCGCCGATGCGGATACCGTCAATATCAAATTCGCTGATCCAGTAACGCACCGTATCAAAGTGATAATCATGCAACCAGGGACTTTGCAGGTTCAGCTTTACAAGACGCTGGTAGCCGCCCCATGCCTCATAGCTGAATCCGTCGCCGTATGTACTGTCTCCTGAAAAATTGATATTGCTGAACCAATCCCTGTATGGGGATTTTTTTCTGTGATGGATTACGTTTTGAAAGGCAAAAAAGCCGCGCCCCACATGATTGAAAACAGCATCCACAACGACGCGCAGCCCTATGCCGTGACATTTTGCCACCCAGCTTTTAAAATCCTCATTTGTCCCGAGCCTGCTGTCAATTTTATAATAATCCGTAATCCCGTTTCCGTGTGTATCCGTCTTAAATACCGGGCCAATTAAAATTGCATTGCAGCCCATTTTTTTCGCATGTCCAGCCCATAGAAGCAGCTCCGCAAAATGCGACTCTTCCTTATCCGCGCTTTCCTGCTCGCATCCGAACAGGCTAAGCGGCTGGATCTGGTAAAACACCGCGCTGTCGTACCAAGCCATTTTATAATTTCTCCATTTCCTTCTTTCTATATAAGACTATACAAACATCGATACCGACCCTGTATGGCGTCCGTTAATTACATAGTATGCCGCCTCATGCTCCTGGCGCACATAAATCTCGATCTCCTGCAATGTCTTTACCGAATAAATATTGGCAAATTTCTCTACGACACGGTCAATAATCCTGTCGCAGTCGCACTGCTGCCCCCGGTATTCAAAGATCAGCCTGCGCTCGATCTCACTGCGCCAGCTAATCTCCCCGCTCAGCTCGCTGCCGCCGCTTACATCCCGGTCAGAATCCCACAGGTTGACAAACGACTGAAATCCGCCGTTCGCCACATAATAAGCCCTTCCGTCCTCCGGCTTTACATATACCTCCAGCTTTTGAATCGGAACCGCGCTGCCGGTACATGCTTCCCGAAACGCTTTTTCCACCAGCCTCGTCAGATTAATCTCTTTTTCATAGTACTGTAAATACATCCGAAGCGTTGCATCTGAATTTACCATACCAAACCCCTCCCTTACTGATTTTTGCAATACGCCACTCTTTCTTAAAATACATTTTAGTACATTAATTACAATTTGTACACCCAATTTCTTCTTTTTTTTAACAAAAAATACACATTTTCATTTTTCTATCCTACATTTTCAGCAAATTCTATGTAAGATCCTGCCCATCTTTCTCTATAGGAAACTATTGACTTTTTTTTAGATCGTGATAAACTTCTGTTGATATTTATTTTACCATTATTTCATCTTTTTTATTTACATTTTATATTTAGACAGTAAGGAGGAAATAACCAAAATGTTACTCGCACAAATTTTAGCTACAGCTATCTTCGTCATTATGTTTCTGATGATCGTCATTGACAAAATCGAACGGCAGTACGTGACGCTTGGCTGCGGCTTACTGACGCTGGTACTCGTATTCGGCATTGTGATGCGCAGCCCGGATGCCATCTTAGACACGCTGAACATCCGAAGCATCTTTACACCGGATTTCTGGTATGCGGCAAGCGAATCCGCAGAGTCCTCCAGCGGCATCAACTGGGCTACGATTATCTTTATCGCGGGCATGATGGTCATGGTCGAAGGCATGGCAAAGGCTGGCTTTTTCCGCTGGCTGTGTATGCGGCTGGCAAAGCTGGTCAATTATAAGCCGATCCCTTTGTTTATCGCGTTTATGATTATGTCCGCGGTTCTTGCCATGTTTATCGACAGTATCACCGTGATCCTGTTTCTTGCCGCGGTAACCGTCGAGCTGGCAAAGCTATTGCAGTTTAACCCGGTTCCGATGATCTTATCCGAGATCTTCTGCGCCAACCTGGGCGGTTCGGCAACGATGTGCGGTGACCCGCCAAACATTATTATCGGTACGTCGTTAGGCTATTCCTTTAGCGATTTCTTAACAAATACCGGATTGATGGCCGGCGTCAGCCTCGTGCTTGTCATCCTCTATTTTTTCCTTGTATTCCATAAGGAGCTGGAAGAAGCAGAAAAAAATGTGACTGACAAAAGCTCCATGCCTGACCCAAAGGAAGCCATTAAAAACAAAAAAGATTTTACATTAAGCTGCATTATTTTTGCCTGTGCCGTTGTGATGCTTGTCACACACGCGGAAACCGGGCTGACAGTCGCGTTTATCGGCACTGTGATTACCATAATTACACTGATCGCCTTTGCCAGATATGCCGCAGAGCTGCTATCCAAGGTAGATTACAAAACACTGCTGTTTTTTATCGGCTTATTTATGGTCGTCGGCGGACTGGAGCAAACTGGCATCTTAGAGATTATTGCCGGATACATAGGCAAGGCAAGCCAGGGCAACTTCAAACTGATGATCGCTATTATTATCTGGGTATCCGCGATCGCAAGCGCATTTGTAGACAATATCCCGTTTGCGGCTACGATGATCCCTGTCATCAAGAGCCTCGCCGCAAGCCAGGGCGTGAGCCTGGAAACACTTGCCTGGGCATTATCCATGGGTACGGATATCGGCGGAAGCGGCACCCCAATCGGAGCGTCCGCAAACGTCGTAGGCACATCCGTAGCAGCCAAAAACGGCTATGTGATCGGATGGGGCAAATACTGTAAGTCCGCAGCCCCGGCAACCATTATCGTTGTTGGGATATCCATGCTGATTATCTTTGTCCGCTATTGTTAACAGAAAGGAGCATCATTATGCCACAAACGATTATTTCCGTAAGCCGCGAATTTGGCAGCGCCGGCCACGTCATCGCCGAGCAGATCGCCAAAGACAACGGATTACATTTTTACGACAGACATATCCTGGACGAAATCGCCAATGAAAACAATATGAAGGTAGAAGTCCTGGAAAAATACGACGAAAAACCACGCAACGCTTTTCTGTCCAGAAGAGTCGGCGCATTTTCCAACTCGATGGAAGAGATTTTAGCTGAAATGCAGTTTGATTTTATCCGCAAAAAGGCAGAAAGCGGCGAATCCTTTGTGATTGTCGGACGCTGTGCGGAGACGGTACTGAGCGGGCATAAGGGGCTGATTTCCATTTTTGTTGTTGGTGATGAGCTGGCGAAGATTAAACGAATTATGGAAGTGTACAAAATCAGTGAATCCGATGCTATCGCGAAGATCAGGCGGCATGATAAGAAGAGGAAGCAGTACCATAACCGTTATTCCAGCTTCCGCTGGGGGGATTCCAGGTATTATGATATGTGCATTAACAGCAGCAGGTTGGGATTGGAGCATACGAATGCTGCTTTGGAGTATTATATTCGGGAGCGGATTAGTCAGATGCGGTAGGGGATTTGTGAAGGGGGGGACGCTGGAGGAAGGGGAGCGGGGCTGGCTGCGGGTTCCTATTCCAAAATGTAAGGAGCTCTAAGCATCCTGCGGCTGCGCTGTGGCACCGTCCGGGCGCGGCACCTAGTTCGCCCTTGCTGCGCAAGAAGCTAAAGGCTGCCGCTTGGCTTCGCCCCTGCGGTATCGAGCAGGATGCTAAGACCTCCTAAACATTTTTCCAACGGAACCCGCAGCCAGCCCCGCTCCCCTTCCTCCAGCTGGTTTTCGCAAGCTCTACGTAAATTGGACAAAAAGCTGCAAAAACGCAACTTGCCACACGCCACAAAGCAGCCATTTTCATTGTAGAACTTGCGAAAACCAGCCTGGAGAGGGGATTGGCACGCCCTGGCTGCGGCCTTGGAAGAAGGTTTAGAAGCACTTGGCATCCTGCTCGATACCGCAGGGGCGAAGCCAAGCGGCAGCCTTTAGCTTCTTGC
>CAMUPC010000276.1 GCA_947090545.1 uncultured Eubacterium sp.
CTTTAGCTGCTGGCTGCAAGCCAGGGCGAACTAGGTGTCGCGCCCGGACGGTGCCACAGCGTAACCGCAGGATGCCTAGTGCTTCTTAACCTTCTGGAACGGACGCAGCCAGGGCGTGCCAATCCCCTCTCCCAGCGTCCCCCTAGCACCAAAACCCCACCCCCACATCAAACTTTAACAAAACAAAAAACCATAATCTAACCATTACATCAGCAACTAAAAAAACACTTGACATTCCAACTGTACTAGTGTATTATTCAATTAGTACAGAAGTACAAAAAAGAAATGAGGTGACCATATGCCATGGAATCTGCATTCCGATCGCCCAATATTTATACAAATCTTAGAGCGCATCCGCATTGACATCATCAGCGGCAAGTACAAGCCAGGAGAAAAGCTCCCATCCGTCAGAGAACTGGCAGCAGAGGCAGCAGTGAACCCGAATACGATGCAGCGTGCATTTGCAGAGCTGGAGCGCACAGGGCTCGTTTATTCGAGGCGTACAAGCGGAAGATTTATTACGGAGGATCAGGAAATGATAGAAACATTAAAAACAGACATAGCAAAAGAAAAGATCAGGCTGTTTTTGGACAGCATGAGAGAGCTAGGATATGAAAAGGAACAGACCTTGACGCTGATGCGTCAGTCTATGGAAGGAGAAGAAGCATGAGCGCGTTATTAGAGTGCAGGAAACTGACAAAACGGTATAAGACAAAAGAAGTGCTAAGGCAGGTCGACCTGACGCTGGAAAACGGACGCATTATCGGGCTGCTGGGGCCGAACGGCAGCGGCAAGACAACGCTGATTAAGCTGATCAACGGGCTATTAACGCCGACCGAAGGAGAACTATTGTTTTGCGGCGAAAAAATAGGCACGCAAAGCAAGCAGCATATTTCGTATCTGCCTGACCAGTCCTATCTGAATATGAACCAGAGAGTGCGGGACATTATCGCGTTTTTTCAAGACTTTTATGTGGATTTTGAAAAAGAACGAGCATATGATATGCTTAAAAAGCTGCAAATCAGCGCGGATGACAGGCTGAAAACGATGTCTAAGGGGACGAAGGAAAAGGTGCAGCTTGTGCTGGTTATGAGCCGCAGGGCAAAGCTGTATGTGCTGGATGAGCCGATCGCGGGCGTTGACCCTGCGGTACGGGATTATATATTGAATACGATTATTACGAATTATGAGCCGGAAGCTTCAGTACTGATTGCGACGCATTTGATTGCAGATATCGAAAATGTCCTTGATGAAGTGGTACTGATCCGCAATGGACAGGTGATGCGGCATGTATCAGTAGATGAGATCCGCAGCCAGGAAGGAAAGTCTGTGGATGCATATTTCAGGGAGGTGTTCAAATGTTAGGGAAATTATTGAAACAGGAATTAAAAATACAGGGAAAAACGGTATCTGTCATGTATGGTGCTTTAATTGCTGCAACTTTGTTGACGATGGCGGTTTATTTTATCGGCAGTTTGGCGGGGGATCGGGTTCTTGGCACAGTTTTTGTGGCTGTATGCGCACTTTATGGAATGACCCTGGTTGTTACTGTAGTTGTGAACTTTATTTCATTGTGCTTTCATTTTTATCAATCCATGTATTCGGCGCAGGGGTATCTGACACACACGCTGCCGGTAAAGACAACGCAGATTTTACATGCAAAAGTAGCGGTGGCATTCGGATATATGTGCCTGACCGGGATCTTAAGTGCTGTTTCTTCTATGATGATCGCGCTGGCTGTAGATGGGCTGAGTATTTCTGAGTTATTTGGCGTGATTGCGAAGGCAGTCAGGGATACCTCTCAGGAACTGGGAGTGCCAGGCGTTCTTTTCGTACTTTTTTTCCTGTTGCTGTTTCTACTGGGATTTTTAAATGGGCTGCTTTTGTTTTTTGCAGGCAGCTCGATCGGACAGTTGTTCCATCGTTCCAAAGGCGCGTACGGTATTGCGGCAACAATCGGGCTTTATTATGCCAGCCAGATTGTATCCCTGGCTGTGATTTTCTTTGGTTACCTGCTGTATGAGGAGCTGTCCGGTTCCTTTTCTGACCCGGCTCCCTGGGTAATGGGCGGAGCCAGCCTGCTGCTGCTTTGCTGGGCGGCTGTCTATTATACGATTTGCAGGGTGATTGTGAAGAAGCATCTGAACCTGGAGTAAACAAGGGATGCGGGCGTGGGCAGGAACAGGCTTGCAGCAGCTACGAGCCGTCGGAGAGGGGGATGCAGACTTCAATCGAAAAAAGATCCCCTTCCAGGCTTGCCGCGGTTTTCCATCCCATCTGGAAAGCAAGCTCTTTGACAATCGCAAGCCCCAGCCCGGTTGTCTTGCGGCTTCTGGACACGTCTGTCGTATAAAAGCGGTCAAAAATATAGGCAAGGTCTTGGGCATCGATACTGTCTGTACGGTTTGCAACACGCAGGACAGCATCGGTGCCGTTTTGCCGCAGGGACATCTGATAAGCGCCGGTGCCATGCACGAGCGCGTTTTTAATAAGGTTTTCCACGATACGGATAAAAGCCTGGCGGTCAGCCATGATCCGGCATGGATGTGCAAGCTGTATGTCAGGCTCGCAGCCTTTTTCCAAAAAGTCGTTGTAAAACATGGACAGCGTTTCCGCAAACAGGTTTCCGGCATTGATTTCTTCGATCGTAAGCGGCAGCTCGCCGGCTTCGATACGTGTATATAAAAATAACTGGCCTAACAAATCGTTAAGCGTATCCAGGCGCTGTTCCACGATTTTGGCGTATTCCAGCCGTTTTTGAGCGGTGACCTGTGCAGAATGGGAACGGATAAGCTGCATATAGCCTTTTGCAGAGGTCAGCGGCGTGCGGATATCGTGGGAGATGCTCGTTATGCTTTCCCGGTAGCTTACATTTTCGCGGATCAGGCGCTCCTTCGTGCGCCTGTTTTTTTCCATCATGCAGTTGAGCGAGCTGATCAGTTCCGGCGTCCTGCCGACAGGGACAGCGGAAGTAAGCAATAGATTGGTTTCTTCCTGCTGCATCATTTGCAGTTCCTGTATCAAATGTTTTATCTGCATTCTATAACAGAAAAGGCGTGCCAGTAAAATGCACGTCCCAATAAAAAGCAACAGGATGATTCCAAGAAATAGAGCTGTCATGTTTTTCTCCTTAACAACTGCCGCGAAAAGCCGCAGATGATTTCACAGCAGTTGTTTTTATCATGATTATTTAATATCTGTTTTAGAAAAATGCCAGATGCCAAGCCCGGCAGTCAGCACGAGCCAAAAGGCGGCAACGAGCAGGGTGCCTGTGATATATTCTGCGCTAAATCCTTCAAACGGGCAGGCTGACATTCTAGTAACCGGCCATAACTGCGAAGGCGTGATGCGGCTGCCTGAGAACTTCATATCGATAAAGTTCAGGAAAAGGGCGGGAAATGCAGCGACTCCGATTCCGATGGAGATGCCTGCCGCGAGGTTTCTGCAAAGTTCTCCGATCAGGACAAAAATAGAAGTCAGCGGCAGCAGCATAAGAAGCTGCAATCCCGTATAAATCGGCAGGTTTTCCCAAAAGCTGCGGTCAAAGGCGCCTGTGCCGATAAAGATACGCCCGCACACCAGCGTAGTTAGGATGCCTGCGGCAACGATCAGTACGGCGGCGAGCATGGATACAAGCAGCTTTGCCAGATAGATCAGGCTTCTTTTGCAGCCTTTTCCGACCACGTTTTTTAACATGCCAGCCGCGAACTCACTGACGACAAAGATACTGATAAAGGTGCCAATAATCACAGCGATCACATCGCCTGAAAATATTTCCTGCAAAATATCCATCACATGAATGGTGTCCCAGATGGAAGAGGAAGTATGTTCTACGGTTTCCTGCTGGATGGATACGATTACGCCGCCGGTTCCATTTTCCATCCTGCCGTTTTGAATATTGTCTGCCAGCACAAACATTCCGTACATAGCAATAACAAAGATGACGGTTACGATCGTACAGGTAAGAAAGCTTTTGCTTTTTCTTAATTTATATAATTCTGCATTTAATAAACGATACATTTGATATCCTCCTGATTGAAAAATATGCTAATGATCACTGCCGCCAAGCAGCTCCATAAAATAGCCTTCCAGGTCTTGTCCGGCAAGATAGCTTTCCCGCAGCGAAACACCATTTTGAACCAATACCTGGTTGATTTTTGCGGATGCGTCCAGCCTTTCAAACACACGCAGCATTCCAGGCTGCGGCACATCATAATTATGGATGTCCAGAAAGCGTTCCAAAATACAGGAAGCTTCCTGCGGCTCGCCGACAGAGAGCTTGAGGCAGCGGCGGCAGCGCTGGTTGAGTTCATTGGCGTCAAATTCTTCGATTAAGGAGCCGTTTCTTATAATGCCGTAATGGGTGGCTATTTTAGAAAGCTCTCCCAGAATATGGTTGGATATTAAAATCGTGATTTGTTTTTCTCTGTTTAAGCGTAAAAGCAGGTCACGCACCTCTTTGATTCCGGCGGGGTCAAGCCCGTTGATCGGTTCATCCAGTATTAAAAAGTCAGGGTTTCTAAGCAAAGAGATGGCGATGCCGAGCCGCTGCTTCATTCCCATAGAGAAATGCTTTGTTTTCTTTTTGCCAGTATCCGATAGCCCGGTGAGCGTAAGCATTTCATCGACACGCCTGCGGTCAGGAATGCCTAGGCTTCTGCGCACGGCTTCCATATTTTCCTGAGCGGTCATGCCCGGGTAAATGCCAGGATTTTCAATCAGCGTACCGATGCGGATTCGCTGTTTTTCCAGGTCGCTGGAGCCAAACAGTGTCATAGAGCCTGTGCTTGGCGCTGCAAGCCCTGCTGCCATACGCATAAATGTTGTTTTTCCGGCGCCGTTTCTTCCGATAAAGCCGTAGATGCTTCCTCTTTCTACATGCATACTCACGTTGTTGACGACTTTGGTGTTGCCGTAGATTTTTGTGAGGGATGTTGTTTGTAATACATAATCCATTGTTGTTTCCTTTCTGCTTTTTGTAGGCTGCTTTGAATGGTGGTGCTTATTGTGAAGCTTCTGTTTTAGTATAGATGGCAGATTTTTAGAAACTTTAGGAAAAGTATAAAGAAAGCATAAAGTTTTTTGGGGGTTTTGCGGGAGGGACGCTGGAGGAAGGGGAGCGGGGCTTGCTTCCTGTTCCGGTTCCAAAATGTAAGGAGCCCTAAGCATCCTGCGGGAACGCTGTGGCACCGTCCGGGCGCGG
>CAMUPC010000277.1 GCA_947090545.1 uncultured Eubacterium sp.
AGCAGGATGCTAAGGGCTTCTAAACCTTCTTCCAAGGCCGCAGCCAGGGCGTGCCAATCCCCTCTCCCGGCTGGTTTTCGCAAACGCTGCAAAAAGATGGTTGCGTAGGTGCGCAGTCTTGCCGTCTGTATTTCATTATTAGTGTAGAGCTTGCGAAAAACAGGCGGAGGAAGGGAACAGTAAGCCACCCCCGTTCCGATTCCTCCAGCGTCCCACTCGCCAAAAAGAACACCGCGATACCCGCACAAAACACCAGAAAGGGGGCGTCCGCATGGCACAGTGGTTTATCAATCTAATCAGTGAAGCAGAAAATATGCACATTTTCTCCAGCATCCTGCGGCTCTCCCTCTCCATCTTATGTGGAGCGATTCTAGGCATCGAGCGGGGAAAAGCAAACCGTTCCGCCGGAATGCGTACTTATTCGCTTGTATGTATGAGCGCAGCGCTTGTTATGCTGACGGGAGAATATATGTATCAGGAGTTTCATACCGGAGATCCCGCAAGGCTGGGTGCCCAGGTCGTCAGCGGCATCGGCTTTTTAGGTGCAGGAAGCATTATTATAGAAGGGAATACGAAGATCCGGGGGCTGACAACAGCGGCAGGCTTGTGGGCTGCCGCTTGTATCGGCCTTGCGATCGGGATTGGTTTTTATGTAGGCGGCATCCTTGCTACGGGGGCAGTTTATGTCGTTGTGACGAAGTTCCGCGGTATCTCTGACCACTTTACACACAACGATATGTGGATGCGCGTCTATGTTGAGTTTCATGAAGTGGCAAATATCCAGGAGATCCGCTCCGCTGCCGAGGCGTTTGGGCTAAAAGTAGGAAATGTGATTCTAAACGAGCCAAAGGACGGCAGCGTATACAATGCGGTGATCTCCCTAAGGCTCCCGGAGGACCGCAGCAACGCGCAGGTCGTGTATTATCTGGAAAAGATGCCGGGAGTCTATAAAGTAAAGCAGATTTTTTAAAAACGTAATATCAAATTCTATCTAGCATCCATCATCAGCCACACCTGACACGCTGCCTCTCCAAATCAAAGAATAACTTAAAATTATTATATGTACCACTTGCGATAACCAGCCGGGAGAGGGAATTGGCACGCCCTGGCTGTGGCTTTGGAAGAAGGTTTAGAAGCACTTAGCATCCTGCTCTACAACCAGGGGCGAAGCCAAGCGGCAACCTTTAGCTGCTGGCTGTAAGCCAGGGCGAATTGGGACAGCGTTGCGGGATGAACGGTGAATACAGTGCCTGAATTTTGTGCCAGCGCAAGGCGGAGGAAGGAAGCGATGTGGTTCCATCGCTGACTGACGACAACGCGGCGATGGCGCAAAAGGCAGGTGCTGTATTTACCGTTTATCCCGCAACGCTGTCCCAAGTGCCGCGCCCGGACGGTGCCACAGCGTTTCCGCAGGATGCTTAGTACTTCTTAACCTTCTGGAACGGACACAGCCAGGGCGTGCCAATTCCCTCTCCCAGCGTCCTCCCTATGCAAAAAGTACAACACTTGACATAATCTCTCCATCCATGCATATACTCAAGTACAACCCATTCCCCCTATCCCTGATAATTGCAATAACACCAGTACATACCACCCATACAGCACACACCCGCCACAAACGCAATCCCAAGATGGGCAGCAATCTGCCTGACAGTCAGCGCAAACCCCCAGTTAACAGGCAGGTAAAACGGCATCGATATCATAACATGCGAAACCGCATTCACCAGGCTTCTTCCAATCAGCGGCGCCAGCATCCAGGACAATGCATTCATCCAAGCATAAGGAACGAAAAAAACGGCAAGCGACAAAATCACAGCAAAAAACGCATTTCTGCATACAGCAGAGATCAAAAGCGTGATGCTTGTAAGCAGCACCAGCCCAGCGAGCCCAAGGGCAAAGGAAAACAGGAAAAATCCCAGAACCGTTGCCGGATAATAACCAACATGCGTAATGCCGATAAACACAGGGGATGCGTTCAGCCCCTGCGTGCCGTACACGATGCCGTAAATCAGCCATAAATAGGCGGTAAACACGCTGTAAATGATAATTACAAGAAACAGAGCCGCCGCTGCCTTCAGCCAGATTCCGCTGCGCCTGCCCCGCTTGGTCGTTAAGAGGATATTTGCCGTTTTCAGCGAATATTCCTCTGAAAATACCGGAGATACCAAGATGATCAGCAGGATAAACATCGCCATCACGGTAATCATAGAATAGACCTCTTTCAGGTCATCCCATCCATGAGTATAATCGAATACAAATGTGCCGTTTAGCAGCGGCGCTACGTTTTGTTCCCAGGCTTCTCCTTCCAGAAAGCTGACGTTCTCATAAGAAGGCTCGTCTACCATGTTATAATTCGTCATGCGGCGTGTGATAAAGTTGTTGCAGAAGTTGCCGATATACTCGTCTTTTTCAATATCGTGATAATAGAAACCAAAATCTTCATATATGTTCTGCACGGACTGTTCGGTAAAAATGCCCGCATAGCCTGCGGTAAGTGCTCTGTCGCGGTCAATCGCTTCCTGCCCGTAGAAATTATGCCCATCGATCGTTACGCTGTAGTTTTTGCGCTCGGCAAACAGTCGCCAGCTCAAAAAGAGCGCCAGCAAAAACAGCCCGAGCCAGATGATTTTTTTGGATGCCATTTTAAACAGTTCGTCTTTCCATATGGTGAACATTTTCCGATCCCTCCTCAAAATAATATAAATAAACGTCCTCCAGCCCAGGCTTTGCCGCCGCAGCGCCCTCAAATGGACAGGACTGTGAAATCAGCCGAAGATGCACGTGGTCGCCTTCGTTTTTCAGGCTGCTGACGGGATATGCCGCCTGGATGCGTGCGGCTTCTTCTGGGCTGGCGTAGCATTCCCATACGCAGCCTCGGATTCCCTCTGTAATTTCCGCTGCCGTTCCCTGGCCGATGATCTGCCCCTGCTTCATCAGCAGGATTTCATCCGCGATGTACTCCACATCCGATACGATATGCGTGGATAATATGACAATTCTCCCTTTGGAAAACGCGCTGATCATGTTGCGGAAGCGAATCCGTTCCTTTGGGTCTAAGCCCGCCGTCGGCTCATCTAGTATCAGGACCTCAGGATCGTTTAGCAGCGCCTGCGCGATGCCGAGCCGCCGCAGCATTCCTCCTGAATAAGTGCTGATTTTTTGCCGTTCGGCGGCCGCCAGCCCGGTAAGCTCCAGCATTTCCTGTACCTTTTGCTTTGCCATGCTGTTTGGCACTGCCTTTTGCGCGGCAAGGTATTCCAGAAAGCGCCTTGCACGAAAATTTGGGTAATAGCCAAAATCCTGCGGCAGATACCCTAAGACTCTGCGGTATTCGCCTCCCAGCATCCCGATTTCCATTCCATGATAGCTGATTTCTCCGGCAGTTGGCTTTAAGACGCCGCTCAGCATCCGAAGGAGCGTCGTTTTTCCGGCTCCGTTGGCGCCAAGAAATCCATAGACGCCGGTTTTTAACCGCAGCGATACGTTGTCTACGGCGATTTTATTTTTAAATTGTTTTGTAACTCTGTCTAAGAAAAGCTCCGTCATAAAAACTCCTTTTTGATGTCGTGTGTTAGTGTTCCCCGCACAGCCTGTCTCCTGTTTCAATATGATGCAGCATCCAGCGGATTTCCAATAAAAGCAGCAGGAACCCTGCAATGCCTAGGTGTATCCATGCAGGCAGGAATTTCGGCAAATAAGCATCCGTCCAAAACACCGGAAACAGCGTCAGTATGGCACAAAGCAGCAAACAGGACAATTGGCGGAAGCTGCCAGCGCTGCGGGCATGTGTCAGCATATGCAGGTAAAAGATTTCCGACCACAAAAATGGCACAAGCAGGTAAAGAATGCACGAAAAGGCGCCGCCCTGTGACTGGCTGCCCAGGCATCCGCCCAAAAGCCCCAGCATTAGCAGGTCAAAGCAGCCAGCTTCCAGCATTCTAATACAGACCATTTGCTTTAAGTCAAAGTACAGCGTTTTTTCCAGCTCTGCCATATGCCAGGAAAACAGGCGTATCAGGCTGCTCAGGCAGATATTTCCTGCAAATACCAAAAATACAGAACAAACGGCAAGCGAAACGCTGCGTTCAGAGTCGCCCCGCCAGATCCACAGCGCCAAAAGAAGCGCAAAAAGCAGAACCGCACCCTGCGCTGCCCAGTGCTGCCATGTATGAAAACGCATTTGGCTCCAGGCAGTTTCTATGAGAGAGGGGCGTTTTCGGATTCTCTTTTGGCTTGCCGCTTGGCGGATCGCAAGCAGGCTTTCTGCCTTTCTGCCGTTATCCAGCGGGAAGCGCCAGGATAAGCCGCGGCAACTGTCTGGCTGTTTGTGTTTCCTACAATCCATAAAAATCCTCCTTATTTAATATTTTTTGAAGCTTAGAGATCCCCTGGCTGACTCTGGATTTTACCGCTGCGCAGCTTGCGCCTGTCATCCGTGCGATTTCCCGGTTTTTATATCCGTAAAAATGGTGCAGGAGCACGGCTTCTCTTTGAAACTGCGGCAGGGTGCGCAGCGCATCGCAAAGAAGCAGGCTGTCCTCCGCAGATGCTTTATCCAGGAAAGAAGCTTCTTTTATAGGAAGCGCGCCAGCAGGTTCTTCGGCTGTCATGCAGCTTTGCGCCTGCGCTTTGCAGCGCATATAATTTCTGCAAAGGTTCATGGCGATTGTCAATAAATAGCCCTTGAGATTTTGGTACTTATAATTTTCCACATAGCGGATAAAGCGCAAAAACGTATCCTGAGCCAGATCGTAGGCGTCGTCCCGGCTTCCGGTCTGGTAACAGCAAAAATAATAGATATCGTCATAATATTTCTCAGCAATCTGATTCAGGTATTCCTTCTGCCCCTGCTGGACGCGCAGGACAAGCTCGCGGTCTTTCAAATCGGTTCTCCTTTCCGGGCGGTCGCCCGTTTTTGCTCTCTGTAAGACGTCTTACACTAAATATAACCGAATCAGACAGGAAAACGATTTAGAAAAAATAAATTTTTTATTTTCAGATACTAGCAGCGAGAGTGTGTTTGCGGCGTTTAAAAAAATTTTGAAAAAAATTGCAAAAAGTTGTTGACAAATGGAAAAAAAGAATGTATCATATCTCTTGCGTCGCGGTTAGAGGCGCAGGTGTTGAAAGGGCTTATAGCTCAGCCGGTTAGAGCGCACGCCTGATAAGCGTGAGGTCGG
>CAMUPC010000278.1 GCA_947090545.1 uncultured Eubacterium sp.
AGCAGCTAAAGGTGCCGCTTGGCTTCGCCCCTGCGTTATCGAGCAGGATGCTAAGTGCTTCTAAACCTTCTTCCAAAGGCGCAGCCAGGGCGTGCCAATCCCCTCTCCCGGCTGGTTATCGTATGTTCTACAAAAGACCAGGGCATAGTTTATAGCAGTTTTCTGGCAAAAATCCTTCTTTTTCTGCAAAAAGAACAGGGCATAGTTTATAGCAGTTTTCTGGCGGAAGCCTTCTTCCTTTACAGCACTGGCACAGATCTGGCTGCACAGGGCTTCTATTTTTGACCGGATGAAGTTCCCGCCTGTATGCCGTTATTTATGCAGAGCTTGGGAGAACCAGCCGGAGGAAGGGGAGCGGGGCTGGCTTTCGGTTCCTTTGGAAAAATGTTAGGAGCCCTTGGTATCCTGCTCGATACAGCAGGGGCGAAGCCAAGCGGCACCTTTAGCTGCTGGCGGAACGCCAGGGCGAACTAGGTGCCGCGCCCGGACGGTGCCACAACGTAAACGCAGGATGCCTAGGGCTCCTTACATTTTGGAATCGGAACTGAAAGCCAGCCCCGCTCCCCTTCCTCCGGCGTCCCTCCCCCAGCATTTACCAACCCCAGAAGCATTGACCATCTTTCCCAAATGTAGTATCCTATATGGACAGAAACAACCAACTTTTCTGCTGCGTATTCACAGCGATCAATAAAAAGCGAAAAGGAGAATCTTATGAAACGAAAAACCGTAACGATCATGCTTGCGCTTCTTGCCGCAATAGAATCTGCCGCTTATCCGCTACAGACAGCAGCAGGCACGATTGACAGCGTGGTAGCAGCCGCAAAGGTAACCGAAGCATCTATTCCAGACGAAGTCCGCAATGGTGAATTTTTTGACGAAACAAGCGGTTATGAATACGATGTGCTAAAAGACGGCACGATCGAGCTGCGTGCTTACCACGGAACTGAAGAAACACTGAATATCCCTGATACATTGAATGGAAAAAAGGTGGCCTCTGTTAATTTTTTCGGCGGGATGCTTTTGGAATCCCATTTACGTACATATGTAAAGCATATTATACTTCCTGACAGTGTCACGCGCATTGGAGATGAGGCGTTTTCTGACTGCTGGCATCTGGAATCCATAACGCTGCCTGACAGCATCGAGGAAATTGGCTACAATGCTTTTTCCGGCTGTGACCGCATAAAAAGCATCGCCATTCCAGACGGTGTCAAAAGTATTGAGAGCGGTACCTTTTCGGGCTGCCGCAGCCTGGAATCCATAGAACTGCCTGACAGTATTGCCTCGATCAGCAAAGGCGCTTTTAATGAATGCAACAGTTTAAAGAGCATCACGATTCCAAAAAACGTGTCAGAAATCTGGACGGATGCGTTTAAAGGCTGCCACAGCTTAAAAAGCATCCGTCTGCCGCAGGGGATTACCAGCATTATGGGCGGCGTTTTCGCGGACTGCCGCAGCCTTTCTGCCGTGTATGTGCCAAAAAGCGTAACTTCCATTGATGCCGGCGCATTTGAGGGCTGCCGCAGCCTGACGGATATTTATTATGAAGGAACTGCCGCACAGCGGGAGCGGATCAAAGTTACTAAGGAAGGCAATGAGGCATACCTTGCCGCTGCTTTCCATGAGGAAGCTTCTGATATCCAGGCGCCGGACAGCTCTGCTTCGCAGGGATTTACTGCCAACGCACTTTCTGACGGTACACTGGAAATTACCTGGTACTCCGGGGATGCGGCGGACCTTACGATTCCAGAAAGCATTGGCGGGAAAGCCGTTGCACGAATCGCTGACGGCGCGCTGAAAGATAAGCCTCAACTGACAAGCGTTGTGATTCCAGACAGCGTCATATCGATTGGAGAAAGCGCGTTTGAAAACTGCGCCAGCCTTACTTCCGTAAAGCTTCCATCGGGACTGGCAGAGATTGACAAGTCTGCTTTTTCCGATTGCCCGCGCCTTCGCAGCATCCAGATGCCGGACAAGCTTACAAAAATCGGTAAAAAAGCGTTTTCAGGCTGTGAAAGCCTTACGAAGCTGACGCTCCCGGAGGGCTTAACAAGCATCGGCAATTTTGCTTTTCAAGCCTGCGGGCTGAAAGAAATCCGCATTCCAGACAGCGTTTCCTCCATTGGAAGCGGCGCCTTTGACGGCAGCAAGCTGGAAAGCGTTACCCTGCCAAACGGCATTTCTTCCATTGAAGAATCTACTTTTGCAGGATGCAGCCTGGCGTCTGTTGTGATTCCAGACAGTGTTGCCAGCATCGGCAAATACGCATTTTCACAATGCCGCAGCCTAACTGACATTTCCATCCCGGACAGTGTTGCTTCGATTGGATGGGGCGCCTTTTCCAAATGCTCCAGCCTTGCTTCTCTTACACTGCCAGACAGCGTCGCCAAAATCGGCAAGCGTGCGTTCCAGGACTGCACGAGCCTTACTGCGGTAAAGCTTTCCAAAAAGCTGAAAAAGCTGGACGACTGGACGTTCTATGGCTGTAAAGGCTTAAAAAATATCACGATACCAACAAGCGTGACATCGATAGGATACCGCGCGTTCCACAACTGCCAGGCATTAAAAAGCATTGTGATCCCTTCCAAGGTGACATCCATCGGCGACTTTGCGTTTTACCAGTGCAAAAAACTAACGAAAGCAGAAATCGGTAAAAACGTAGCTTCGATCGGGCGCGGTGCCTTCAGCCGCTGCGCAAAGCTTGGCACGATTACGATTCGGTCTGGTAAATTAAAAACGGTATCCGGCCAAGCGTTGGAAGGCATCTCGGCATCCGCAAAAATCAAGGTGCCGGCGAAAAAGCTTACCGCCTACCGCAAGCTTTTAAGCGGCAAAGGGCAAGGCAACAAGGTGCGCATTACAAGCTAAGCACATCACGTACAGCAAGCTACAAGCTCTGTCAGCTATCTGGGCAGCTCTACGGTAAAGGCGATCCTTTCATGTTCACTCTCCGCCCGGATCGTCCCGCCGTGAAGGTTTACAATTTCTTTTGCAATCGCAAGCCCGAGCCCGGCTCCGCCGGTAGCTGACGCCCTGGACGCATCCACCCGGAAAAACTGTTCAAAAATATGCGACAGTTTTTCCGGCGGGATCGTGCGCCCGTGATTTTTTACACAAATCCGAACCGTCTTTTCTAAAAGCTCCATCGTTAGCGTAATCTGCGTCTTTTCATAACTGTAATTAACCGCATTGCGGATCAGGTTATCAAACACCCGCTGGATCTTGTCGGCATCACAGGAGATCTTTACGTCCGGTGCGACCTGCGTTTGCCATACAAGCTCTTTTTCCGCCAAAATCGGCTCAAATTCGCTTACAATCTGCTCCAGCATCCGGCTTAAGTTTACAAGCTCCGGCTCCAGCGTCAGCGCTGTCAGGTTAAACCGCGTAATATCAAAAAACTCATTGATCAAATCTTCCAGCCGCTGCGCCTTATCCAAGGCAATCCCGGTATAGCGCTCCCGCACCCCGCCGGAAATCTGCGGCTCGTCCTTGAGCAGCGTCAGATACCCGATCACACTCGTAAGCGGCGTCTTTAAATCATGCGCCAGATAGACGATCAGGTCATTTTTGCGCTGTTCCGCTTCTTTTGCAAGCATTGCACTGCGAAGCGCCTGCTCTCTTACCAGGTTCAGCTCATCCTCGACCTGCCGCATCGCGCCCGGTAGCCGAATCGGATCTTCGGACAGCTTCACAAGCTGCTCTGCCGCCTTCACAAGCGCATCCAGGTATCCATACGGCTTTGACAGAAAATAATAGCCTAACCCCACGGCACTTGCCAGACAAAGGAATAAGTACACCTCAGGCATAAACCGCTTTACCCAGGTCAACAGCGGATACAGCGTCTCTGTCCCATGCCAGGTTCTGCCGCTGCACACCACCCAGCCTGCGGCTCCTGCCGCCGCCAAAAAAGCCGCCGCTAAAAATACCGCTGTGAAATATTGCAGCACCGCCTGGCTTTTTAAGGAATTCCTTCGTTTTCCTTCCTGTGCACCTTTTCTTTTATTCAATCGTATCCCCTCCCCAGACGAGCTTCTTTCTTATTCTATCGCATCCCCCGCTCCCCAGACGGGCTTCTTTTTTATTCTATCGTATACCCCGCTCCCCAGACGGGCTTCTTTTTTATTCTATCGTATACCCCACTCCCCAGACCGTTTTTACATACCTGGGCTTTCTTGGCGGCTCCTGCATCTTTTCCCGGATTCTTGCAATATGCGTCATGACCGTATTGTTATTGTCCAGATACTTCTCGCCCCAGACTGCCTCAAACAGCTCCTCGCTCGATACGACATTGCCGCGGTGTTCACACAGATACCACAGGATATCAAATTCTAGCGGCGTCAAAACCAGCTCCTTTGCATTCAGCGTACATTTATGGCTGCTTTTGGAGATAAAAAGCCCCCGAAACTCATGCTCCAGCCCCCTATGGCTCTCCGGCGGATTGTATTTTGTATACCTGCGAAGCTGAGACTTTACCCGCGCCATCAGCTCCAGCGGATGAAACGGCTTTGTCATATAGTCGTCTGCCCCAAGCGTCAGCCCGGTAATCTTGTCCACATCCTCCACCTTCGCCGTCAGCATAATAATCGGGAACAGATGCCTTTCCCGGATCTTCTGGCAAAGCAGAAAACCGTCCATATCCGGCAGCATTACATCCAGCACCGCCAGGTCAACCACACCTTCCTCCACACACCGCAGCGCGTCCCTGCCATTATAAAACTTTAAGACCTCATAGCCTTCATTTTTCAAATAAACCTCAACTAAATCCGCAATCGCAGCTTCATCGTCTACGACCAGTATTTTTTCGTTCATGGGCAGCGTCCTCGTTTTCTCAGATTGTCTTGCCTTATAGTAGCATAGGCTGTTTGGATTGTCAAAAAATATCTGGAACTACAAAAGCTGCTTGGAAAAGAAGAATCAGATGACTAACTTATCTGTGCCGGGCGGCGTACAAGACAGACCCGGCTAGTACATCATTGCGGTAATAACAGTGAATCTAACACCTGCTTTTTGTGTCATTGACGCGTTGTATGCGAGTGTTGCATTTTTTTGGGAAAGGGACGCTGGAGGAAGGGGAGCGGGGCTTGCTTCCGGTTCCGATTCCAAAATGT
>CAMUPC010000279.1 GCA_947090545.1 uncultured Eubacterium sp.
GGGATTCTTAACCTTCTGGAACGGACGCAGCCAGGGCGTGCCCATCCCCTCTCCTAGCGTCCCTCCCAGAACCAAATATCAACATAACAAACCTTTCACTTTCTGTTAGAAAACCTCTTATACAGCTTCACATGGTCATAAATACACTTCCAGCTCCCCTGCGCATCCGCCGTAACACAAATATATTTCCTATCCTTATTGTCGACCCCATAACTAACCGCGCAACTTCCCGCCTCAGACACATATCCCGTCTTTGCGCACAGCACCTCTCCGCCTGTATCCTTGTCCTCAATCCGCCGCAAAAACCAATTAGAAAGCACCATCCCTTCTGGATTCTGCTTTGTTTTAGAGGTTGTATAGGTGCGTGCGGAGAGCACCTCGCGGCACAGGTCATTTTCCAGTGCTGCCTGCATAATAACGGCAAGGTCAAAGAGCGTACAGTAATGGCTTTTATCATAGATGCCGATGCAGTTTGTAAAATGCGCCGTCTTTGACAGCCCAAGCTCTTCGAGCTTTTCATTCATCAGCTTTACAAATGCTTCTTCTGAGCCTGCTATGTAGTTCGCAAGCCCCAGCGCCGCATCCGCACCGGACGGCAGGATCAGCCCGTAGAGCATGTCTTTGACTGTTACCTTTTCGTTTATCCCAAATCCGGCGACGCTGCATTCATTAAGATAACAATAGTCTGTAATTTCTACCGTGATCTTGAACTTATCATCCAGCTTTGGAGCATCGCCAAGCTGCTCTACTGCGGTTAATAGGGTCAGTACCTTTGTCATTGAAGCAGGGACAATCCGGCGTGCCTCATCCTTGCCGGCTAGGACTGTCTTGTTTTCTGCATCCAGCAGTACGGCATGTGTGCTGGAAATACCGTTTCCGAGCGTTCTTGTTTTTTCCTGATACTGATAGCCGTTGATCTGCCTGGATACATTACCGGATGCTTCAATATCGCCGCCTTCTGAGCCTGCATTTTCAGAATCTGCTTCTGGATTGTCCGTCTGTTGTCCGTCTGCTTCTGGATTGCCTGTCTGTTGTCCACTTGCTTCTGGATTGCCTGTCTGCTGTCCGTCTGTTCCTGCACCTTCTGTCTGCCCGGGATTGCCTTCCTGCGTATCTGCAACGGTAAGTGCTCCTGGATCGGTATCGGGTGTGTTTGTTACTGTCCCTGGTGTTTTGCCTTCCTCCTGTGTTACTTTTTTAACCGTAAAAAAAATACCTGCTGAGAGTGCCAGCAGAATCAGCACGATGGCAAATATCCTCTGTAAAAGCCTCTTCCTTCGTTTTTTTGCCCGAAGCTGTTCTTTTTTATGCAGCACCTGTAGCCAGAGCAGGTCATCTTCTTTTTGTCTTTGATTCATGAGTCTCCATTCCGCCGCTTGAGCCAGAGTGTGTGTTAAAAATACACTCTGGCGCGGCATATTTATTTGGGTATTATTTACTCCATTTTTCACATAATGCGTTGATCTGGTCTGCAAATTTTGCCAGTTCTTTATTCGGCCTTCCTTCCAGCTTGTGGATCAGCCCGATTAGGCGTTCGCCTGCGGCTAAGAGCCTTGCAAATACATTTGTAGATGCTTTTACAGATTTCGCCTGCTTTAGCGTACGCTGGCGCTGTCCCTGCTTGATCTGTATTCCGGTCAGCAGGTCATACGTATCTCCGCTGTACGGAGCCTGTGCATGATAGCCAAATTCGTCATGCAGATGCGCTGCAAAAGCGTCTGTGATTGTATCCTCGCCATGTACGATAAAAAACTTCGGCGCGCTTTCCCGGAACTCGCCAGCCCAGCGGGTTAGCTGCTCTTTGTCCGCGTGTCCGCTGATGCCAGGCAGATTTAAGATCTTGGCATTTACTTCTACGGTTTCACCGAACAGGCGCACCTGTTTTGCGCCGTTTAGCAGGAAATTGCCAAGCGTTCCAGGCACCTGGAAGCCGACAAAGACAATGGTAGAATCCTTCCGCCACAGGTTATGCTTCAAATGATGGCGAATCCTGCCAGCCTCGCACATGCCGGAAGCAGATAAAATAACAACCGGTTTTTTAATAAAATTAATCGCTTTGGACTCATCGCTTGTAACGGATGTCTTTAAGCCCTCAAAGCGCAGCGGGTTAATCCCCTCGGCAATCAGCTCCTTTGCCTCCTCGTTAAAGCAGACCGCATTGTTTTTGTGGAATACGTTTGTTGCTTCCACCGAAAGCGGGCTGTCTACATAGACTTCAAAATCCTCAAAGCCCGGCAGCAGATGCTCTGACTTGATCCTGCGCATAAAAAACAAAAGCTCCTGCGTACGCCCTACGGAAAATGCAGGGATTACGACATTTCCGCCGCGGATAAACGTCTCTTTGATAACCTCCGCAAGCGTCACCGCATAATCCGGCGGTGCGGCGTGCAGCTTATTGCCGTATGTAGATTCCATAATGACATAATCCGCGTCCTTGATATATTCCGGGTTGCGGATCAGCGGGCGGTCTCCGGTTCCGATATCACCGGAAAATACCAGCTTTTTCGTCTGTTCCTCTTCCGTCACCCACAGCTCTACGCTCGCGGAACCAAGCAGATGCCCGGCGTCTACAAAACGCACTTTTACGTCCTCGTGGACTTCGATCTGCGCATCATACTCGCACGGTACAAAATGCCCCAATACACCGATGGCATCGTCCATATCGTAAAGCGGCGTAACTTCCGGGTTGCCGGCACGCCTTGCCTTGCGGTTTTTCCATTCTGCTTCAAACATCTGGATATGGGCACTGTCCTTGAGCATAATGTTACACAGCTCACAGGTCGCTTTCGTCGCAAACACCTGCCCTCTAAAGCCCTTGCTGTACAAAAGCGGCAGCAGCCCCGAATGGTCGATATGGGCATGTGTGATAAACACATAGTCAATCGCCGCGGCATTGACTGGTATTTCCTGGTTCACATACAGATCCGGCCCCTGCTCCATTCCGCAGTCGACCAGCATGTTTTTTCCCGCTGACTGTATAAAATGACAGCTTCCGGTCACCTCGTGCGCAGCTCCTAAAAATTCCAACAGCATAATACCATCTCCTTTCTGTAATCCAAACGTGTAATCCTTATAATCAATATTATAACATTTTCTTTTGTATAGATAAATAGATTTTTTCATAACTGTCTAAAATAAAAGGCTTTCGGTCTAAAAAAACCAAAAGCCTTCCCCATCTGTTACTCAAAGCGCACAATCTCTTTGCGCAACCGTTTCATAATCTTTTTCTCCAGCCGCGAAATATACGACTGCGAGATCCCCATTAAATCCGCCACCTCCTTTTGTGTCATCTCGTTTCCCTCAGGCGTATTATAGCCAAACCGCAGCTCAACAATCATCTTTTCCCTGCCGGAAAGCCGGTCTACTGCGTTGCGCAACAGCTTTTTCTCTACCTCGGACTCCATATCCTTGGAAATAATATCATCGTCTGTGCCAAGGATATCCGACAAAAGCAGCTCATTGCCGTCCCAGTCCACGTTTAACGGCTCGTCAATCGATACTTCCAGCTTGGTCTTACTCGTCCTGCGCAGGTGCATCAGGATTTCATTTTCGATACAGCGTGAAGCATAAGTTGCGAGCTTGATATTTTTCGTCGGGTTAAACGTATTGATCGCTTTGATCAGCCCGATTGTTCCGATAGAAATTAAGTCCTCCACGCCGACTCCGGTATTGTCAAATTTTTTTGCTATGTATACGACCAGGCGCAGGTTATGCTCGATCAAAAGGCTTTTTGCCTCCTCCGTCTCCCTGCCCTCCCCGGACAGCTTTGCGATGCAGGCGTTTTCCTGCTCCGGCTCCAGCGGCGACGGCAGGACGTCCGCCCCTCCGATATACCATACTTCCTGCTCCGGCTCCTGCATATGCAGCATATAGTGAAATGTGCCGATCATCCTTTGTATGATAGTTTCAGTCCCTTTCATATCTGCCTCCTGTTTTCGTTTCTGTTGTTTTCTCTTTCGGTGTTCTTTTTCTGTTCTCGTTTATTCTTCTGCTTATGCCCTTACGCCTTTCCATTTCCTTTATTGCATGTTTCCCTTTATTCTATTTCCTGGGGATTTATAATCATCTGATAAGGCTTTTTCTCAAACAGCGCATGGTCCGCAAGACAAAGCACGGCACCCTGCACCGCCTTCGTTCGTTCCTCATAAACAAAACACAATTCCTCTATCGTAACAGCTTCCAACAGCCCATGCCGACAGCCAAGCGATTCATACGGAATCAGGCGGACAGCAGACGGCGCCCCGTATGCCGCTTCATAAACGCTTCGGTCAATCATGCTTGCCTTTTTCCCCGTATAAGGGTCTGTCAGCAGATTGCCGCTGTCAGAAAGTGCCCGTACCGTAATCCATACTCCATTCTGCCTGGCCTTCGCCTGTATATACCGGGCGCGGCGCATCCGCCTGCCAAGCCACAGCACCGCGGCGCAAAGCACAGCAAACGACATAATAAGCGCCGTCTCATAAGAAAATACCCCGCTCCCTTTTGCGTACAGCCATTCCACAGTTCCGCCTATGATAATAAACATAAAATAACTAACACATAGGTCGGAAAAAAAATCCTGTTTTGATTTTTCCCGAAAGCAGAACCATACAATTACCGGATTCACCAAGAAATGCACTACAAGCAAATATGCTGCCGGATGACGGAACATCAGAAATACCGCACAGTTTAAAAACGTTCCTGCCAAAGCACCTGCTAAAATACGCAGTGAGCGCATATTTCTTTTCCGATATAAATTGACAGCAAAAAGCGCTGCCAAATCCACTAAAAAATTGTTGACTGCCAGCACGTCTATGTATACTTCATAGATTGCACCCACCTCCGTCCTGTATATTCCTAATTTTATTCCAAAGCATCGCAAAAAAATGTCAAACTTTCAGACTAAGGTGCTTTCAAGTGGTGCATTTTTGTGCTTATTAGGACGCTGGAGGAAGGGGCGCGGGGCTTGCCTGCGGTTCCGATTCCAAAATGTAAGGAGCCCTAAGCATCCTGCGGGAACTCTGTGGCACCGTCCGGGCGCGGCACCTAGTTCGCCCTGGCTTGCAGCCAGCAGCT
>CAMUPC010000280.1 GCA_947090545.1 uncultured Eubacterium sp.
TATGACCCTCTGCTTGTAAGGCAGATGCTCTCCCAGCTGAGCTAAGATCCCATTTCCCGTCGGCTGCTTTCCGCAACCGACTTGATAAGTATAACTTAGAACCCACTTTTTGTCAACAGTTTTTTTTATTTTTTTTTAGCTTTTTTTCTGCATCTTTTTCACGCCTTATTTACGGATACCGCTCAGTACCTCTGACGGTATTTCAAATTCTACTGTCCCCATATACATCGGCGCTACGTCCCCTTCATTATAGCAGATCACGACATTTCCTTTCTCATTCAGATAAAAAGAAACATCTTCTGAAATCTCCTTAAAATTCCACTCCTCAATCTCGTTGTCCAGCCAGTAAGCCACGTTTTCATCCGCTTCCATCTGTTCTTTCATCTGCTTTTTGATTTCCTCGCTGATCGGCGTAATATAGTCCGCGCCCTCCTGAAAAACATCCGCCAGCTTTAAGCGTTCCCCGGTATGCAGGTCAATCGTATAAAAATAATTCCATGCGTAGCCGCTGCCTGCCCCCTGATAGCAGCTCAGCTTCAGCGTAAAATAATCTTCCTCCGTCGCCAGTACTTTGCTGTCCACCACGACGTCCTGATAACCGCCCTCATATTCCAGATTTGCCTTAAACTCTTCTTCCAGCTCATCCGTGATCTTTTGAATCTCCGCATTGATCTCTTTTGCGGTACTCTCCAGCTTTTCCCGGCTGTCCGGCTGTTCTCCCAGCTTTAACTCAGGCACCTTGATATCCGCCATATTGCGGTCTGACTCGTACGTATAATTGCGAAATGTCACCGCTTCCACAAGCCGCCCGATCACCGGAAGCTTGCCCATCGCATCCGCCGCGTTTGCCGATGTATTTGGCACGACGATAAATACGGCAAGAAATACGGCTGCCGCTGCAATATATTTTACTGTCCCACGCTTCCTCTGCTCTTTCCTGCGATCTTTCTTCGCCTGATCCATCCTTGCCCGAAGTGTTTGATACTGCTCCTTTGACATCTCCTGCTTCTGATACTCCTGCTTCCATATGGAAAGCTGTTCCTCCATCCTGTCGTTTTGCTCTTTTCTTTCCGAAAAATGAATCATATTCTCACCTGCCTGTTCTATGACCTATTTTGCCTGCCGCGACTGCCTGCCGCCTATGCCTTCACTCCGATCCTGCCTTTCTGCCCTGCCCCAGCAGCCGCCGGACACGCTTCCTGCTCTGACAGCATCCCGCGCAGCTTCTTCATACAGCGGTACAGCCTGCTTTTTACCGTACTCAAATTCTCATCCAAAATCTCGGCAATCTCCTCCAGCTTTTTATCTTCAAAATATTTTAACATCACAATCGCCCTGTCCTTATCAGGCAATGTATCCAATGCTCGCCGCAAATCCACGTCCTCATAACAGTCCTCCCTGCCGTCCCGTTCCACGCCGCTTCCTTCCTGCACTGCTTCATAAGAAAGATGCTTTGGCTGTCTTAAATACGTAAAGCATTCATTCAGCATAATGCGGTACACCCAGGTCGCCGCATATTCCTGCTGCTTTAACGACTGGCAGCTCTTTAACGCCTTATATGCCCCGTTTTGCACAATATCGCTGGCATCGTCCGCGTGATGCACATAACCATAAGCCAGCCGGTAATATTGCTGATAATTTTCCAAAATCACCTGCTCAACCAGCGCCTGCTTCTGGCTTTCCTTTTTTCCAGAAAAAATACTCAAGGCTTACACCTCCCTTGCCCCTTATAAAACATTAGATCGCTGGCTGCTGAAAAAAGTTTCATAATAATTACTAAAAATACTGTTTTTGTCAAAATCTGTTGCCAGTGCTTCCTTTTTATGATAAAATAAAACTGTTCCGTCTATTTCACAACAGAAATTGTGAATCGTATTTCAGACAACTATCAAAGCTGCCTGTATTCATACAGATCGCTGAATTACCCCATTTTATTTCTTGTAATATACTGTTCGTTCTATTATAATGGAGGAAAACCTATGGCAAAAACCAAAAAATTTCATATTGTCCGCTGGTGGAAGAATGCCTTAATCCGTAAAAAGTACAAAGACAAGCTGTTTCGTAAAATCTTTGAAAACAAGCAAGACCTTCTGTCGCTCTATAACGCAGTCAATCATACGGACTACACAGACCCGACAGCATTAGAGATTACAACCATCGATAACGCCATCTACATGTCTATGAAAAATGACCTTTCCTTTATGATTGGTTTTGTTATGAACCTGTACGAGCACCAGTCTACTTTTAATCCAAATATGCCAGTGCGCGGCTTATCCTATTTTGCAAGGCTGTACGAAGCTTATATAACCCGCTACAAGCTGGATATTTACGGAAAAAAACAGATCCTGCTGCCTCTGCCGCAATATATAGTATTTTACAACGGCAGACAAAACCAGCCAGACGAGCTAGAGCTAAAACTATCCGATGCTTTTGTGCCGCCCGTAAAGGAAGGCGCGCAGCCAGCACTCGAATGCCGGGTGCGGATGCTCAATATTAATCTGGGACACAACCAGGAATTGATGCAAAACTGCCGCAGGCTCTGGGAATATGCCAGATTTGTAGCGGAAGTAAATCAAAACCTGGACAGCGGCTGTTCGATGGAACGTGCCGTAAATACGGCAATTGATACATGCATTCAACAGGATATTTTAAAAGATATCCTGCAAAAAAGCCGAAGTGAGGTGCTTCTTATGTTTTTAACAGAATATGATGAAAAACTGCATATGGAACATACTTTTGAAGAAGGAAGAGTCGCCGGATTGGAGCAGGGCAAACAGCAGATCATACTATTATCACAGCATCTTCTGAACGAAAACCGAATGGAAGATTTGAAAAAAGCATATACAGATGAACAATACTTAGAAAAGCTGCTGTATGAATTTCATCTTGAGAAGCCGGATACCCATTAAAAATCTGTTATGCCGCGCGAAATCAATATTTCCCTGCAATTTTAAGAGCACATTTAAAATTTGAAGCATCTCCTTTCAAATTTCAAACGTGCTCTCATAAGCCACTTAGGAAATCCACCACTCCGGCGTCAGCTCTCCAAGCGTGACCGTCCGCCTCTCATTATCATCAATCATAATTTCAATATCCTTGTAAGCGTGCGGCATTAACTGCACCATCAGCTCCCGACAGGCACCGCAGGGCGGCCCGATATGT
Organism: uncultured Eubacterium sp.; assembly: GCA_947090545.1. Classification (GTDB taxonomy): domain Bacteria; phylum Bacillota; class Clostridia; order Lachnospirales; family Lachnospiraceae; genus Eubacterium_J. The sequence goes on from CAMUPC010000280.1 coordinate 3,163, forward strand.
CCATCCGGCATAATGGCAAGCACTCTTCGGATCGTCTGCTCTCCTTCTGTCAGCATGTGAAAGATCGCGTTGCGCTCCGCACAGATGCCAAGCGTACAGCAGGTATCCACGCATACGCCTGTATAAATCCTGCCGGACGCCCCAAGAACTGCGGCAGCAACACCTCCTGCTTCCACATAATCCGAGATATTTCTGCCATGCTGCACAGCAGATGCTTTCTGATACATCTCTTCCCAAACCGGGTCTAAAAACCCCCTCCGCACACAGCTTTCCAACGGCTGCTGTTTTGGGGATGCTTTCTTGTCATACTCCCTCTTGAACGCAGATGCCTTTTTCTCAAATTCGCTCTTTAATATGGAATACCAGGACTCATCACAGATCCCCTGATTATTTACGCCTCCGGCACGCCACGTCCCTTCATAACGCATCCCACATTTTCGCATAACCTTGCCGGAATTGGGGTTGCGCGGGTCGTGGCTTGCGTTGACGCAGTTCATGCACGCTTCTTCAAATAAGAACCGGATGACTTCCTGCAATGCCTCTGCGGTAAACCCACGCCCCCACCAGCTTTTGCCGATACAATATCCGATCGTGGCTGACTGAGTCCTTTCATCCACTCTGGATGCATCTATGCAGCCAATCGGTTCGCCGAGTTCTTTTGGTTCTATTGCCCATACGTAGTTTCCTGGGGGCTGGTATGACTCTATCCAGTTGTCTATTACGCTTTTTGATGTATCCAGGCTTTCATGGGCGTGCCAGGTGAGGAATTTTGTTACTTGCGGGTCGGATGCCCAGTTGCGGAACATTGGTTCGGCATCGTTTTTTGTAAATTGTCTTAGAACCAGACGTTTTGTTTCCAGGCGTTTTGTTATTTTGGGGTTCATATTAGTTCCTCCTGTTTGTGTTGGGGGTGGTTCTGTACAAGGGTATTTGAGGGGCTTGTGGTTTTTCAGTATGATACATTTTGCGGATATGAGGACGCTGGGAGAGGAGATTGGCACGCTCTGGCGGCGGCCGTTCCAGAAGGTTAAGAAGCGCTAGGCATTCTGCGGCTACGCTGTGGCACCGTCCGGTCGCGGCACCTAGTTCGCCCTGGCTTACAGCCAGCAGCTAAAGGTGCCGCTGGGCTTCGCCCCTGCTTTCTTCAGCCGAATGCCAAGCGCTTCTAAACCTTCTTCCAAGGCCGCCGCCAGAGCGTGCCAATCTCCTCTCCCGGCTGGTTATCGCAAGTTGTGCAAAAAAATGATCCATAAGTATACATTTTATCGGACGGCTTTTTGTTTATCTGTGTCAAATCCTGCTGTAAGATGTGATTGATCCCTGTGAAGCAGCTAGACAGGTACAAATGCCTGCTGTGTGGTATTTTACTATGCAAGATGTGATTGATCCCTGTGAAGCAGCTAGACAGGTACAAATGCCTGTTGTGTGGTATTTTACTATATATGCTAACTTTTTTAACGCCTATAACTCAAGGCTTTTAAGGTCACTTAGCTGGTGTAGCCATTTGTAAATGTTCATTATTAATTAAGTGCTTGATATTTGTGCCAGTACAAGGCGTGGAAAAGAAGCGATGCAGTGGCATCGTTGACCGATGATAGTATTCCCCCTTAGGGCACAACGCAGCAATGGTACAACTAGCAAGATCTTCATATATGAGCCTTTACAAACCGCTATACAAGCTGCTATATTAGCCCAAAATATCGTAACCCAGCGTACATAAAGATAGATCAACTCAGTATCTTCAACCAAATTCCCCAAGACCGCTCTATCCGCAAAACGAAGTTAAATTAACCCCTCTGGTTATTACACCGTAGAGCCTGGAAAAGACAGCCGGAGGAAGGGGAGCGGGGCTGGCTTCCTGTGACTGTGGAAAAATGTTAGG
>CAMUPC010000281.1 GCA_947090545.1 uncultured Eubacterium sp.
GCTAAAGGTGCCGCTTGGCTTCGCCCCTGTGTGATCGAGCAGGATGCTAAGGGCTCCTAACATTCTTCCAAAGTCACAGGAACCAAGCCCCGCTCCCCTTCCTCCGGCTGGTTTTTCCAAGCTCTACGTAAAGTACGCAGCGGGAGGCTGTACCTGGTTTGCTGCCCTAAGCACATAAAACGGTGTTCCATAGCAGGAATTAGCAAAAAGCCAATGTGTTAGGAACACATTCGATAAAAAGCCAAACTGCCAGGAATCCATTCTACAAAAAACCAAGCCGCCAGGAACACATTCTGCACCTAGGCATCATTATTTTGTACCGGTTGAGAAAACCAGCCAGGAGAGGGGATGGGCACACCCTGGCGGCGGCCTTGGAAGAAGGTTTAGAAGCCCTTAGCATCCTGCTGAACCAAAGCAGGGGCGAAGCCAAGCGGCACCTTTAGCTGCTGGCTGCAAGCCAGGGCGAATTAGGTGCCGCGCCCGGACGGTGCCACAGTGTAACCGCAGGATGCTTAGGGCTTCTTAACCTTCTGGAACGGTCGCCGCCAGGGTGTGCCCATCCCCTCTCCCAGCGTCCCCCTCTCACCACCACCCCACACAAAAAGAAAAACCCAGCACAGCATAGACTACCTCAATCTACACCATGCCAGGTCCACTAAAGCCTCAAATCATGCAGCACCGGACTTTTCTCCCTCTTGCCCACACGAAGCAATACCAGCACTTTCTTATAAGCCTGACGATATACAACATAATACATAACAGCCGCAAGCCCAAACGCAGTCAGCACATCAAAAACCGAATGCTGCTTTAAAAACATCGTAGATAAAATAATGAGCACACATAAAACCAACGAAGCCATCCGGCAGATTTTTTTATTTCTAAAGCATTCACTGTGCGTCAGCGCGATGTGTACCCCGAGCGAATTGTATACATGGATACTCGGGAACAAATTGGTCGGCGTATCAGTACGGTACAGCCATTCTACAAGCTGCGTACACACGTTTTCACGCTCAAATTCCAGCGGTCGCAGGTAATGACCGTTCGGATAAATCGTCGATACAATCAAAAATATCGTCATCCCGGTAAACAGGAACGCACAGATTTTATAATAATCCTCTTTCTGATAAAAGAAAAAATACATCACCCCGAATGCAATGTATGCAAACCACAGCAGGTAGGGGATAATAAAATATTCACAAAACGGGATCGAAAGATCCGCCTGCATCGTAATAATATGGAATTTTGTCGTTACCGTCTGTTCCAAGTAAGCAAACCATGCGATGTATAGAATGCCGTACAAAAGCACCCATGCATGGCGGTACTTGTAAATGACGTCTTTGAAAGCTGCTTTTTTGTTTTTCAATTCGCGGATCTGCATTTCTCACCCTTCTTTAAATTGTTAACCAAACATCCACACACTGCGGATTATAGCACAGGAATTTTCGGCATACAAGTGGGTATTTTTAAATTAAGAGAGTTTTAATAAAGTTTATGGAAAAAATAAAAAATCATTCGCGGAAAACATTTTCTTTTGTGCAGATTTCAAAAGAAATGGGAAACTGTTTTTTTGTTGTTTCTTTTCGGAATATTGTTGTAAATACGGAAATGGAAATTGCAATCTTTGTATAGATTGTATATAATAAGTCTAGCAAAAATGGAATAGAAAAGCGGTCTGAAATCATTAAGAAAGAGAGGGCAAAAAAATGCAGACAAAATTAGTTGAAAAATTCAAGGAGATTTTTGGAGCACAGGGAGATATCCGCGTGTATTTCGCGCCGGGGCGTGTAAACCTGATCGGGGAGCATACGGATTATAACGGCGGGCACGTTTTTCCTTGTGCGCTGACGATCGGTACATATGGCGTTGTGAGAAAAAGAGAGGACAAAACGCTGCGGTTTTATTCCATGAATTTTGAGCATTTAGGCGTGATCGAATCTTCAGTAGAAGGCTTAAAGGTAGAAAAGAAGGCGGACTGGACGAATTATCCAAAGGGCGTGATGTGGGCGTTTGGCGAGCGCGGAATGAAGGTTGAGCAGGGCATGGATCTGCTGCTGTTCGGCAATATTCCAAATGGCTCGGGGCTTTCTTCTTCGGCGTCGGTGGAAGTGCTGACAGGGTATATTTTAAAGGACTTGTTTGGGTTTGACGTATCTAATCAGGATCTGGCGCTGATCGGGCAGTTTTCAGAAAACAATTTCAATGGTGTCAACTGTGGGATTATGGATCAGTTTGCGATTGCAATGGGCAAAAAAGACCATGCGATCTTCTTAGATACTGCCACCCTGCACTATGAATATGCACCGATCAAGCTGGAAGGGGCAAAAATTGTCATCTCCTGTACCAATAAAAAACGTGGGCTTGGCGATTCCAAGTACAATGAGCGCCGCAGCGAATGTGAGAGGGCGCTTGCAGAGATCCAGGAAGTGGTAGGGATCAATGCGCTGGGAGACTTAAATGAAGAACAGTTTGCACAGTACGAAAGCGCCATTAAAGACGACGACCGTAAAAAACGTGCAAAACATGCGGTGTTTGAAAACCAGAGGACGTTAAAGGCAGTGGAAGCGCTGAAAAATAATGATGTAAAGCTGTTTGGCGAATTGATGAACGCTTCGCACGTTTCTCTGCGGGATGATTATGAGGTAACAGGCATCGAGTTAGATACGATGGTAGAGGAAGCATGGAAGATCGACGGCGTGATCGGTTCCCGTATGACAGGCGCGGGATTTGGCGGATGTACGGTCAGCATTGTAAAGGATGAAGCTGTCGATGCGTTTATAGAAAAAGTAGGAAAAGCGTATGAGGACAAGATCGGCTATGCCGGAGACTTCTATGTCGTGGAGATCGGCGACGGCCCGGCGCGCCTGGCGTAAAAAGCTGCATTTGTTTTATTTAGAAACTACATGATTAAGAAAGGCGGACTATAAAAATGATTCAGGAATTGATATTGAAGCTGACAGGTTATGGCTTGGCAACAGGGCTGATAGAGCCGGAGGATAAGCAGTATACGATCAACCGCCTGCTGGAGCTGTTCCGGCTGGATGAGCTGGAGGACGCAGCCGTGGAAGCGTATGAAAAACAGCCGGCACTGACACAGGAAACAGCAGAGGACGCACTGGAGGGCATTTTAAATCAGATGCTGGACTATGCGCATGAACAGGGCATTCTGGAAGAGGACGGCATTGTATACAGGGATTTGTTTGACACGAAGATTATGAGTATGCTTGTGCCAAGACCGAGCGAGGTAATCCGTCATTTCCGTGAGCTTTACAGGGAGGACCCGCGCAAGGCAACGGACTATTTTTACAAATTAAGCCGCGATACCGATTATATCCGCAGATACCGGATCAAAAAGGATTTAAAATGGACGACAAAGACAGAGTTTGGCGAGCTGGATATCACAATTAATCTCTCCAAGCCGGAAAAAGACCCGAAAGCGATCGCCGCGGCGAAGCTGGCAAAGCAAAGCGGCTATCCAAAGTGCCTGTTATGTAAAGAAAACGAAGGCTATGCGGGAAGAGTCAACCATCCGGCAAGGCAGAATCACCGGATTATCCCGGTTACGATTAACAACAGTGACTGGTATTTCCAGTATTCTCCATATGTATATTATAATGAGCACTGCATCGTATTTAATTCGCTGCATACGCCAATGAAGATTGAGCGCGCGGCGTTTGGCAAGCTGCTCGATTTTGTGGAGCAGTTTCCGCATTATTTCGTAGGCTCCAACGCAGACCTGCCGATTGTAGGCGGTTCGATCCTAAGCCACGATCATTTCCAGGGCGGGCATTATGAGTTTGCGATGGCAAAGGCGCCAGTGGAAAAGGAACTCCATTTTGACGGATTTGAAGATGTATCGGCAGGCATTGTTAAATGGCCGATGTCCGTAATCCGCATCAGCGCGGCAAACAAGGAACGCCTGGTAGAGCTGGCGGACAAGATTTTGCTGAAATGGCGCGGGTATACGGATGAAGCTGCGTTTATTTTCGCTGAGACAGACGGGGAGCCGCACAATACGATTACCCCAATAGCCAGAAAGCGCGGCGGCAGCTATGAGTTAGACCTCGTACTGCGCAACAATATTACAACCGAAGAGCATCCGCTTGGCGTTTATCACCCACATGCAAACCTGCACCATATTAAAAAAGAAAATATCGGCTTAATCGAAGTGATGGGGCTTGCAGTGCTGCCGGCGAGATTAAAAGATGAGATGGCGCAGCTAAAAGAAGCGATGCTTGCAGGCGCAGACTTGCGTGCGGACGAAACACTGGAAAAACATGCGGACTGGGCAGAACAGTTCCGGGCAAAATATGACAAGATCGATGCGGTGAATATTGATGAGATTCTTCATACAGAGATCGGGCTTGTGTTCCAGCAGGTATTGGAGGATGCTGGGGTGTATAAGTGTACGCAGGAAGGCAGGAGTGCTTTTGTGAAATTTGTGGAAGCGGTGAATGCCTGAAAGGATTTGCGTATTTGATACGGAAATTGTGCAGAATGGTAGCATTTTTGTCTGGGTAACGGATTGTCAGGCGTGGTGTAGGTTTTGAAAAGGGGACGCTGGAGGAAGGGGAGCGGGGCTTGCTTCCGGTTCCGATTCCAAAATGTAAGGAGCCCTAAGCATCCTGCGGTTACGCTGTGGCACCGTCCGGGCGCGGCACCATATGCACTAACATTTCTGAAACGCTGATAAATAAAGGGCTTTCAGCTTTTCCATTTACTCAGAATATTCTAAAAACAACGCAAATGAATGGATAAAAATGATGCCTGCGTTAAACAGATTTCTACCAAACCCGCTCTATAAGCTGGTTTTAGAAATGTTAGTGCATATGGGGCGCGGCACCTAGTTCGCCCTGGCTTGCAGCCAGCAGCTAAAGGTGCCGCTTGGCTTCGCCCCTGCTTTGGTTCAGCAGGATACCAAGGGCTCCTAACATTTTTCCAACGGAACCGGAAGCAAGCCCCGCTCCCCTTCCT
>CAMUPC010000282.1 GCA_947090545.1 uncultured Eubacterium sp.
TCTTCCAAAGGCGCAGCCAGGGCGTGCCAATCCCCTCTCCCGGCTGGTTTTCGAGGGTTCTGCAAATGCGTACTGGTTACAGTTTGGAATGCAGGGAGTATTTCTGGCAGTTACCTGTTTGTGGTATTTTTGCTGTAAGCCGTATTTTACTACTGTGACGCAGCGAAACAGAGCCAGCGTGACATAGGCTTTTTTACTATGCCAGGTACAACTTGACATAGACTTTTTTACGCGATCTGATTTCAGTTTGACATGGGTTTTTTCTCGTAATTTTAGTTCAACTTGACGCAGGCTTTTACTCGCGAACTTAATTCAGCCTGGCGCAGGCTTTTACTCGCGATTTGATTTCAGTTTGACACAGGCTTTTACTCGCGAACTTAATTCAGCCTGGCGCAGGCATTTTCACTTAGAGCCCTGGAAAACCAGCCCCGCTCCCCTTTCTCCAGCGTCCCCCCTTCTCCAGCGCCCCCTTCTCCAGCGCCCCATCCCACAAAATATCTCCCTTCCATACGTTTATTCAGCTATGGCAGCAGAATCCAATAGACAACCGTGAATAAGTAGTGTATACTATAGGGGAGAACAAAGCAGCATAGGAAGGTGATGGACGCCTGTGCTGCACAATCAGAGAATGCGTTAAAACAGGGTGGGAGAGAATGAGATTTAAGAGGATTAATGTGGATACGGTGCGCTGCATCGTATCGGAGACAGAGTTGATTGAGAATGGCCTGCAAATGGATGATTTTTTGCAGAATGATGGAAAGACCGAGGAATTTTTACGCAAAATCGTATCAATGGCAGAAGAAGAGGTTGGATTTAAAGTACAGGGAGGTCCATTATCCGTACAGGTCGCAGTATTACCGGAGCATTTGCTGGCGCTCACTTTTTCCGAACGGCCGGACAGTAATATTTTAAATATTTTACAGAACTTAAAATCAGCAGTAGACAGCTTGTCGAACATGGGAAACCGGATTGAGGAAAATACAGAGCAGGAACAGGAAGCGGGAGATCAGGATACCTTGGTAGAAGGCTGTGACAAGCGGCTGTACATATTGGAGTTTCAGGATTTGGATGAGATCATATCTTATGCAAAGTCAATCGTCTTAGAAGAGCCGGTGGTCAGCAGCGTCTATCGTATCAGGGAGCACCGTGCCGTGAACTACTATTTGCTGATTGAACGCAACGGATTAGGCGATAAGGAGATTTGCAGGGTCATCAGTGCTTCGGTGGAATTTATGAAAGAGGCGTCCTCCGATATGCATAAGGCGGCATATCTTGCAGAGCATGGAACCTGCGTGCTGCAAAAGGATGCGCTGGAGGTTTTGCAGAAGCTGTAGTTTTGGGGAAATGAGCAGAGTGTGTGAACATGGGAAACGTGATTTTGGAGATTGGTTAAGCGGAGGGAGGAAAGGCTCTTCGCTTATTTTTATTATGAAGAAGCATGGAGAGTAGTAAATGAGAATCCAAATAAAAAATATTGGACAGATTGAAGATGCATCCGTAGATTTAGATGGTATTACAGTGATTGCTGGAGAAAATAATACAGGAAAAAGTACAATCGGAAAAACCGTATTTGCATTGCTGCGCGGAATGGATGAATGGAAAGAGTTGTATTTTTCATTGTGTGAAAAAAATGTCAAGGCAGTCATGGAAAAGAAGAGCCAGTTATTAGAAGAGTTTTGCCTTGCGCATACGAATGCATACAGACGCAGGACAAATAGGGCAAATGAACTGCTGAATGAATTGTGCACGGATGGGAATTTTATCGTTTTTATTGAAGATCATCAGGTTGTGGGGGATGACAAGGTATACGGCAGATTAAAAGAGTATTGCAGGGATTACATTGCCTTGTATCAAAAAAATGATGTGGAGCAAATGATAAACAGCCATATAAAGTTTATCAACGGATGGATGGAAGAAGTGATCGCAGAACTTAATCAAATAGAACTGGATGAGGTTGCATTGCAGTCTGGATTTGTTAAAAATTCTTTTCATTCCTGCTTTAAAGGACAGTATATTACGGAGGGAGAGGAATGCAGTGAGGTTTTGTTTACCGATACATCAAGGACAACCGTTTTGAAACTGTCTGCTAGTGCATCCAGCCTTTCTGCACCGATCCGGTTTGAGCCAGGGGTATATTTTATAGAATCTCCTAAAATTTTTGATGAAATAGGGCCGGCTGTACAAGGAAGGGATGCATTAAAAATGCTGATGATTCCTAATACGTTTTTAAATACGGCTGTCAGAAAAAGAACAGAACAGCAAATATCTCTTCGGGATACGTATTTGTCATATTTGGAGGATGAGATTCCGAAAGAAGCGGAACAGGTGCTTGCAATGCTTTGCCAGGCAATGGACGGCAAGGCAGATTATTATGCGAAAGAGGGCATTAAGTTCAAAGAAAATGGAGCGAAAGGGACGCTGTATCCTCAAAATGTGTCCACGGGAGTAAAAGCGCTTGCTTTTTTGGAATATACGGTGCGCCTTGGGGTGATACAAAAAAAAGATATCCTGATTCTGGATGAACCGGAGATTAATCTGCATCCGCAATGGCAGATTGTATATGCAAGGGCGCTTGTCCTTCTTCAGAAAGCATACGGGCTTACCTTGATTATTACAACACACAGTCCGTATTTTTTGCGGGCGCTTGAGTGTTTTACGGACAAATATGGGGTAATGGATCAGCTTAATGTATATTATGTTTCTAAAGATGACGGGCACAGGCACAGGATTAAAAATATGATGAACAGTGAATATGGGATGACAGAGTTGTATGAAATTCTATCATCTGCCTTTGACCAGCTTCAGGATGAAATTGACAGCCTGTATGCCGAGGAATAGGAAGAAGGGACGAAAATTGAAGCTGGAGGAAATATTGGAAAAACAGACAGAACCAGAGTTTGAAGATGAAAAAATTAATTCTAATTTTTATTTGATATCATTACCGGTTTCTTTGCGTAAACTAAAGTCAATGGAAGGAAGCAAAGATTACGAGGAAAGATTACGTGAGAACGAATGGCTTAAGGATATTTGCCCAAAGTGTACGGAAACGGGGGCTATTTCCTTAGACCGCCTGAAAATGGAGATCAGTCCCGATGCCCATTCCTGTGACGGGTTTTTATATGACGCCGGTAGTGGTGTAAATGGTATGAGCATCTTATTTGAGATGAAGAATGTGAACAGGAGCAAGATGATAGAATTTATTGCTTCCAGAGAAAAAGATTCGATATGGGAAAAGGTAAAGGACAGCATTGCACTCTTACAGCGGGAAATAGAATTCAGCGGAGGTTTGACGGGAGAGGACTTGTTAAAACGTACGCATCTATTGCTGATCTATGGCGGAAAGGCTGACACCGTGTCAGAGGCTACTTTAGGAATTGGGAAAAAACAGGTGGTAAAACGAAATGACAAGGGAAGGCAGATGCGGGCGGCCAGTTTATCTTCTGGATTTCAGAAAAAATATACATCGAAAAAAAGCGAAGAAGATATTTTCAGACGGTTCCATGAAGAGTTAAGAAAAAAAGGGCTTGCTTCCTGTGAAAAAGGGTTTTTTGGCATACCGGCAAAAGATCCGAAATGGGAAAAGCAGAATGGCAGAAAGCTTCTTGGCTTTACGATGCTTTCCAAAGAAGATCTTTGTCAGGTAATAGAAGAGGTAGGTTTTTTTGAACACTGGAATTGGGGAAACTATCGTACATACTTCCAATAAAGGGCAATGCAACCGCAAGTTTACATCAAAATCTGCAAAAGCAACACAAAGTTTATGGCAATTTACATCGCGCAACCGTACAATAAACACGTAATCAATCATACAGATACATCATTTGCCAACCTACATTGTGTTTATTGGCAGGAGGATGGGAAAGAGAGGAACTATGAATTTTACAGAAAATCTAAAGGCATTGCGTGAAAAAGATGGAATCACACAGGAGCAGCTTGCAGAGCAGATGGATGTATCCAGGCAGACCATTTCCAAATGGGAGTCCGGGGCGAGTATGCCGGAGATGGAAAAGCTTGTGCAGTTAACGGAACTGTTTGGCTGTACGATGGATGGGCTGTTAAAAGGAAACCTGTGCCTGGATACCGAAAAAGAGTCGCAGCTTTACGACAGGCATGGAAACTGGGTGGCAAAAAAAGCGGCAGCAGCAACAGGCATCTGCATTATGAGCTTCGCGGCGCAGCTTGTGGGAGAATACATCAACCCGGCTTTTTTTGGAGAAAGTGCCGTACTTTTTTTAGTCGGTGCCCTGATCGGAACGCTCTTATGGGTACAGGTCGGGATGAACGCATCGCATTTCCGCGAAAAGCATCCTTATATCGAGCCGTTTTATACAGAAGAAGAAAAAGAGCGGTTTCATCAAAAGTATGTGGGGCGCATGATCGCAGCGATCGGTATTTTGATCTGTTCCCTGATTGTCACAAGCTCGCTTTATGCGGTATGGAATACGAATGAGGACCGCATGGACGCGTACGGCGGATTTATTTTTCTTACGATGGCGGCTGTCGGCGTGATGATCATTGTGCATACCGCATTGCTGGCGTCAAAGTATCATGTGGAAAAATACAATGCGGAAAATGCATGGGATGCCTCAGAAGAAGGCAGGGCGAATGCAAGGCGCATCGGAAAAGCCTGCGGCGGCATTATGGCAGGGGCAGTGATTGTGTGCATTGTGCTGTGGATGTTTCGGGTGCCGCATGTGGCAGCAGGGGTGCCGCTTGCGATAGGAGGGATTTTGTGCGGGATTGTGACTATCTTTTTAAATAAGAAAACAGTCTGAACTGGTTTGGAGTGGCGGCTTCGCGGGAATTGTTATTTACAGACAAGGACGCTGGAGGAAGGGGAGCGGGGGCTCTAAATGAATGGTGGCAGCTTTTTTTGCAGAACTCTCGAAAACCAGCCGGGAGAGGGGATGGGCACGCCCTGGCTGCGGCTTTGGAAGAAGGTTTAGAAGCACTTAGCATCCTGCT
>CAMUPC010000283.1 GCA_947090545.1 uncultured Eubacterium sp.
TGCTGGCGGAACGCCAGGGCGAACTAGGTGCCGCGCCCGGACGGAGCCACAGCGTTCCCGCAGGATGCTTAGTGCTTCTTAACCTTCTGGAACGGACGCAGCCAGGGCGTGCCCATCCCCTCTCCCAGCGTCCTTTCCCGCAAAAATACAACACATACGACAACCCTAACTCCCTCCAACCCAGCCCAACTCAGCCCAATCCCCCCCCCTCAACCAGCGAATCCCACAATCTTATCATCAAAACCCCCACCATTTCCCCTCCCACCTCTAAAATAATGCACAAATTCCTACACATGAAATTATATATAATATACAAACTGTAAAATCCCTATTGCAATCTTCAGAAATAAATTGTACACTTTAATTGAAGCTAAAATAATTTACAAAAAGGTAAATAAAACAAGCGAAGGGAGAATCGGCAACAATGAGAAAGAGAACATATTCCCGTTTATTAGCGGGAGCAATGGCTGTCATGCTTTCAGCAGGTACCATAGGCACGCCGCAGGCAGTATGGGCAGAAAAGACAGCAGCAACAGAGACAAAGACGGAAAACATCAAAAGGGTAACGGTGCATGACCCGTCCATTGTCAAAGACAGCAAGACAGGTACATACTATGTATTCGGTTCCCATATGGCAACCGCAAAATCAGACGACCTGGTCAACTGGACACAGATCGCAAAAGACTATGAATTTCCAATCGCAGGCAAAGACGATCCAGTCTACGGCAATGTTGTGGAAAATTTTGCAGAATCATTCCGCTGGGCAGGCTATAACGACGGCGACTGTGCGACGACAGAATCCAAGCTTGCAGTTTGGGCGCCGGACGTATTCTGGGATGAGGATTACGAATGGCAGGATGGGTCAAAGGGAGCCTATCTGATGTATTATACCGCATCCTCAACCTGGCGCCGTTCCTGCATCGGCGTTGCGGTGTCCAAGACGATCGAAGGGCCTTATGCGCATCTGGATACGCTCGTTTATTCCGGCATGACGGCAAACGAAGGGACAGACGGCAACAGCAAGCGGGATACGAAATGGGACAACGATTACCTGAACTTTAAAGAGCTGATCGAAAAAGGCTCTAAGGGCGGCGGCATCGACGCGGTAAGCGACGACTGGTTCAAGGCGGACGGCAGCTACAATACCGCGGTTGCGCCAAACTGTATCGATCCTGCGATTATCCGCTCGACAGACGGCAAGATCTATATGTCATACGGCTCCTGGTCAGGCGGGCTGTTTATGCTGGAGATCGACCCAAAGACCGGGCTTGCGATTTATCCGGGCGTAGACGGGACAGACGCGGCTTCCGGCAACCGGATCGACCGTTATTACGGCATCCATATCGCAGGCGGCAACCCGACAGGCGATAATATTGCATCTGGTGAAGCTCCGTATATTACCTATGATGAAAAAGCAGGCTACTACTATCTGTATGAGACATACGGCGGGCTGACAAGGACGGGCGGCTATAATATGCGCTTATTCCGTTCCAAAAATGTCACAGGCCCTTATGTAGACGCCGCGGGCAACGAAGCACAGAACAGCTCCAAAGATACGTATAAATACGGCGTTAAGCTGATCGGCAACTATGCGTTTTACAACCAGCGCGGTTATTGTGCGGCAGGGCATAACTCCGCACTGATTGATACAGACGGCGCACGCTATCTCGTTTCCCATCAGAGGTTTGACGAAGGGACAGAGTTCCATGAGGTCAGAGTCCGCCAGCAGTTTATGAACGAGGACGGATGGCCGGTCACAGCCGTTTACGAAAACCGCAACGAAGCGATTGCTAACTACAAGGACGATCAGGTAGTCGGCACGTACGAGTTTATCAACCACGGCGACGGGGAAAAAGACGGATCTATGATCGAAAATAAAATCGTGATTTTAAACGCTGACGGCACAGTATCCGGCGATGAAGCAGGCACATGGAAAAAGACAGACTCAAAAGACGGCTATGATTATGTCACAATCACGCTCGGTTCTGACGTATACAAGGGCGTGTTCTTTGAACAGACAACCGACCTGGGAGAAAAGGCAATGACCTTTACCGCCATCGGCAACAACAACCAGTCCATCTGGGGCAGCATGTTGGACGCTTCGGATGAAAAAGTGGCAGAAGTCATCGCATCCAGAATCTCCGTTCCGGCATCTACGCGGGAAAAAATCACGCTCCCGACAGAGCTGAGCGGCGCAAAGATCTCCTGGGCATCTTCCGACGCAGGCGTGATTTCTCCAGAAGGAGAAGTAAAATCCCCGAAGGCAGAGCAGGACGTGACACTGACCGCTACGATTACTTACGGAACAGCATCCTCGAAAAAGGATTTTAAAGTAAAAGTATATGCAAAGCCGCTGCTGATCTATGGCTACAACTTTAACAAGTCATCCGGGACAAGCGTACCAGGCCACAGCAAGCTCGTAGAAGGCAAAGCCGCAACCTTAGAAGGCAGCGCAAAAGTCGTTACCGATGCCGTAAGGGGCAATGTCCTTGAGATCCAAAACGAAGCAGGCGCAAAAGGCGTCAATTACTTAAGGCTGCCAGAGGACACCTTCCAAAATATTACCGACGCCGGCTACACGGTCAGCATGTGGGTTAACCTCTCCGCCGACACCTTTGAGCACAGCGCCCTGTTTGAAGCAGATGCAAAAGCAGCTTATCCGATGACCCGAATTGGCGCAAACTTAATCGGCAGAATCAACGCTACAGACTTTAGCGACGCTATGGGCAACAAGCTGATTCCGGCAGACGAATGGCATATGGTGATGTATTCCGTCGGCACAAAAGGAATCCGGGTATACTTAGACGGCGAGCTTGTCACAGAAGATGTCAAGGATATCAGCGGATGCTTCAGCAAAGCAAACGATGCATGTATCCAGAATGCGACGGACGTTATGGTAGGCGCAGGATTTATCTGGAACGACGAAGACGTACGCGGCGGCAAATTTGACCTTGTAAAAGTATACAACGGCGTATTTACGCAGCAGGAAGCAAAATCTGCTTACCAGAAATCTGTAAAATAGCACGCACAGCAAAAAGCCTGCAAACGAATGCAGATCAGCAATGAAAACGGCAGGTTTAGAATTTAGCATTTAGCATAGAAGAAAAGCCGCATGATCGGTGAGAAAGCTGGTCATGCGGTTTTTCTCATAAAAATGCAGGCAGGTTTTGTTTGGATCTAAGGAGGAGGCATTATGAAAAAGAAAATGATTTCCAGCGCAGCCGTAGCGCTTTTAACAGCAGCGCTTACAGCATGTGCCATTACAGGGGGCGGCGCGCCCGCAGAGCCGAAAACAGCAAAAATGAAAGAAAAGCCGGTAGTGGCAGCCGGGCATTATGAGATCGACAGGGTCAGCGTACACGACCCGTCCATTGCAAAAGATATGGACACCGGGACATATTATGTATTCGGCAGCCATCTTGCAGCTGCAAAATCAGACGACCTGGTCAACTGGACACAGATCACGGCAGACTATAAAAATACCGAAAATAATCCTATTTACGGCAATCTGGCACAAAACCTTGCCGAATCCTTTGCATGGGCAGGGCATGACGACGGCGACTGCCTCGGGCGGTTTGCAGTCTGGGCGCCGGATGTGCACTGGTTTGACAATTATACATGGGACGACGGCAGCAAGGGCGCTTATCTTTTGTATTACAGCGCTACCTCAACCTGGCGCCGCTCCTGCATCGGCTTTGCCGCGTCTAAGACGATCGAAGGCCCGTATACGTATGTGGATACGCTCGTCTACTCCGGCATAACCGCAGACGGCACGCCGGACGGCAACAGCAAGCGCAATACGAAATGGGACAACGATTACCTGAATTTTAACGAGCTGATCGAAAAAGGATCTGCAAACGGCGGCATTGACGAGGTAAACGAAAAATGGTTTAAAGGCAGCGAATACAATACCGACTACGCGCCAAATGCCATTGACCCGACGATCGTGCGCGGCGCGGACGGTGCGATGTACATGGTATACGGCTCCTGGTCAGGCGGCTTGTTTATTTTAGAAATCGACCCGCAGACCGGGCGCGCCATTTACCCCGGCAAAGACTCCATCGATGAAGCAAGCGGCAATTACATCGACCGCTATTACGGCTGCCATATCGCAGGCGCAAACCACCAGTCCGGCGAGGGGGCGTATATCCTGTACGATGAAGAAGCCGGCTATTATTATATGTACGAAACCTACGGCGCGCTGCAAAGAAAAGGCGGCTACAACATGCGCCTGTTTCGTTCCGAACAGATCTACGGTCCGTATTTGGATGCCGCAGGCGGAAACGCCGCAGACAACGGCGTCGACAACTTTAAATACGGCATCAAGCTGATCGGCAACTACGAATTTGAAGGGCAGCGCGGCTACCGCGCCGCAGGGCATAACTCCGCACTGATCGACGGGGACGGCAGCCGTTATCTGGTTTATCACCAGAGGTTTGATGAAGGAACGGAATACCATGAGGCAAGAGTCCATCAGCAGTTTTTAAACGAGGATAAATGGCCGGTTACTGCTGTGTATGAAAACCGGAATGAGCCGATTGCGAATTATGACGATGCACAGGTGGTTGGGAGCTATGAGCTGGTCAATCATGGTACGGGTAATGAGACGAATATGATTCAGGTTGAGGCTGTTGAGCTTTGTGAGGACGGCACGGTTACGGGGGCGCTTACTGGCAGCTATACGAAAACGGATTCTGGCAGAGGGTATGATTATTTGACGATACAGGCGGGTGAGCTGGTGTATAAGGGGATATTTTTTGAGCAGACGGATGATGCTGGGGAAAAGGTGATGACGTTTTCGGCGGTTGGGAATGATAATTCCTGCGTTTGGGGGAGTATGTAAGAAAGGGCATTTCTAAAATAGCGGATGTTTTGGGGAGTGATGCGGTTTTGTGATATGGGGACGCTGGGAGAGGGGATTGGCACGCCCTGGCTGCGTCCGTTCCAGAAGG
>CAMUPC010000284.1 GCA_947090545.1 uncultured Eubacterium sp.
TTAACCTTCTGGAACGGACGCCGCCCGGACGTGCCAATCCCCTCTCCCAGCGTCCGTCCTTCAAAAACCCCCCTCACTGCACCCCCCTTCTATTCAATCGACTTAAGCGCCTCCGCCATACAAATATTCTCCAGCTTAAAATACATCATCCCATTCACCATCATCGCAAACACAAACGTAAGCACCAAACTCATCACATAACTCCCCGGCACAATCAGCGTCTTAAACGAAAGCATATCAATCTTCACCTGATCCATCACAAACCAGTGCAGCCACTTCCCAAGCCCCAGCCCCACAAGAGCCCCCAGCCCAGTCAGAGCCAGGTTTTCACGAAACACATAATCCGCCGTTTCTCTGGCATAAAACCCAAGCACTTTAATCGTCGCGATCTCCCGCAGCCGTTCCGTAATATTGATATTAGTCAGGTTGTAAAGCACAATAAAAGCAAGGCTGCCCGCGCATACAATAATTAAAAGCACAATATAGTCCATGCTTTTCATCATCGACGCAATGCGGTCGCGCATATCCTGCGTCACGGAGACAGACAGCACATTGTCCATATCCGCAATCACAGCCGCAGCTTCATGAAGATCCACACCTTCGTTTACCGTTGCAAAGGCACTTTTATATTCCGGTTCAGCCCCAAGCTGCGAAACATACGTTTCTTTGCAAATATAGGCATAATTATAAATATAATTTTCACATAGGGCGCTGACCGTTACTTCCATGCTGTTTCTGTCCGTATCGGTCAGCGTGACACGGTCGCCTACGCCGATGCCCAGTGTTTCCGCTGTTTTAGCAGATAAGACAGCCTCGTCCCTGGACGGATAAGGAATGGCTTCTCCGCTTTTTGTTTTCAGGTTTAAAATATTGCTGACATGTTCCGGCTCCTGCGGGATTTCCAGGTAGATGGATTTTGTTTTTCCGCCAAATTCCAGGTCGACGCTTTCTTCATAGTGGAACGCGGCATGAGCCAGCTTGTTTCCGGTTTTTTGCTTCAGCGCGCCGATAGGTACCGCCTGCATAGATTCAGAAAAAGTGATGCCGATATCGTAAACCTGGATCTCGTCATACTGCATATCTGCGACATTTGTCACAGAATCCTTTATGCCGAATCCAGTCACGAGCAGCGCCGTACATCCGCTGATCCCTAAGACCATCATAAAAAAACGTTTTTTATACCGGAAAATATTCCGAACGGATACCTTGTGCAGAAACTTCATCCGGTTCCAGACAAAACCAATCCGTTCCAGAAAAATCCGCTTTCCGCTCTTTGGCGCTTTCGGGCGGATCAGGCTTGCCGGAACGCTGTACAGCTCATAGCGGCAGGAAGCGTAAGCGGCTCCCATCGAGCATAAAAGCGCGGCAAGCAGGGAGAACGCAGCCATCCATCCGTCAAAATAGTAGGTGATCTCGCCCATACTGTACATAATACTGTAGCCCATCCAGATAACCTTTGGAAACAGCCAGGTACCGATGATGCAGCCAAGTACGGCGCCGGCTGCGGCAGCAGATCCGGCATAAAACAGATACTTCCACATAATGGCGCCGTTGCCGTATCCAAGCGCTTTCAGGACGCCGATCTGTGTCCGCTGTTCTTCGACCATACGGTTCATCGTCGTCATGCAGATCAGCGCTGCAACGAGAAAAAAGAACACGGGGAATACATTTGCGATTCCTGCTACAATCTTGGCGTCGCTTTCATAACAGGCGTAGCCGATATTTGTATTTCTCGTCAGTACATAAGAATCCGGCTGTTCCAGCTCCAAAAGCTCTGTGCGCGCATCGTCGATTTCCTTTTGCGCGTCCGCGGTTTCTTTGTCAAAATCCGCTTTTGCCTGCTGATATTCTTTGCGGGCATCTGCAAGCTCGGTTTTTCCCTTGTCCAGGTCCTGCCTGCCTTTTTTTAAATCCTTCTGCGCATCCGCAAGCTCGGTTTTAGCCTGTTCCAGCTTTTTTCTGCCGTCTGTAAGCCTGGCGTATCCGCTTTGCAGCTCTGCTTTGCCTTTGGCGAGTGCGGACTTGCCGTCTGCAAGCTCTTTGCGAGCGTTCGCTGTCTGGAGCCTGCCGTCAGCAAGCTTCTTTTCGGATGCCTGGAGCGTTTTTTCATTGTCGGCAATTTCCTGCTTTGCAGCTTGCAGCTGGGCTTTGCCGGACTGGATTTGTTGTTTGCCAGCCTGTAGCTGCTTTTGCCCGTCGCGTACCTGCTCCAATCCATCGTGTAGCTGTTTTTGCCCATCATGTACCTGTGCCAATCCGTCACGCACCTGCTCCAGCCCGTCACGTACTTGCGCCAGACCTGCGCGCAGCTTGGCAATGCCGTCACGCACCTGAACCAGCCCTTGCTGTACCTGCGCCAGCCCTGGCTGTAGCTGTGCCAGAGCAGACTGGATTTGTTCCAGCCCTTCCTGTACTTGCGCATTCCCTGCCGAAAGCGTTTCTCTGGCAGTATGGATCTGATGCAGCCCGGCACGGATTTCCTGCATTTGCTGTGTGTATTGCGCTTGTGAAAGCTGCTGTGCAGCATATGCGTGTTCCAGTTGTTTTTTCTGATTGTTTAATGCTGCTTCCTGTGTGTCTAGGCCAGCTTCTTCTTTTGCTAAAGATGCCTGCTGTTCCTGTAAGCTTGCTTCCTGGGCTTTTAGTTCCGCTTCTTTTTGTGCCAGCTCTGACTCCTGGCGGACGAGCCCGGCTTCTTTTTGAAGCAGTTCTGTTTCCTGGCGGTTAAGTTCTGACTCCTGGTTTGCCAGCTCTGACTCCTGGTTTGCCAGCTCTGTTTCCTGCTTTTTCAATTCGGCTTCTTTTTGGAGCAGCTTTGTTTCCTGCTTTGCCAGCTTTGCTTCCTGTCCAGGCAGTGCGGCTTCTTGTTTTTTCAGTTTTGCTTCTTCTTTTTGCAGCTTTGCTTTTGCCTGATTCAGTTTCGCTTTGCCGTCGGCAAGCGTTTGCTCATTGGAAGCGATTTCTCGTTCTGCCTGTAACAGCTCTGCTTCCGCGTCCCGGATTTCCTGTTCGTTTTGCCGAATCTCCCGTTCGCCGTCGGCAAGCTTTTGTTCGCTGTCGGCAAGCGTTTGCTCATTGGAAGCGATTTCTGCCGCACCGTCCGCAGCCTTGCGTTTGCCGTCGCGCAGTTCCCGTTCGCCGTCGACTATTTCCTGCTCGCCGTCGGCGATTTTTTTTCGGGCATCGGCAAGCTCTTTCCTCGCTTTTGCCATTTCCTCGTTTAATTCTGCCTGGGCGTCGTCAATTTCTGCCTGTGCGTCATCCTGAATACCCTGGAACCGGTTCAGTACGAGCGATTCTGTTTTTGCCTCCATTTCACCCTGCAAAGCGTCGATATAAGATTCATAAGCATCCGTATACACGTCAAATTTCTGCTTTGTCTTTACATAAATCTCCGTCAGATAATCGCAGGAAAACGCTTCGCCCGGCACATATAAAAAAGCGGTAATTTTGCCTTCCCCAATCGAAGTCGTTCCCCGCTCAAAATTGATATAATACGGAGAGCGAACAACGCCGACGGCTGTGAATGTCCGTTCGCCAAACATTTCCAGCGTATCTTCGATATTGTTGTCCGTCACAGTGACCTGCGATCCGATGCTGTCCGCGCCATACAGCGCAGAATCAAGCAGGCATTCATTTGGCTTTTCCGGCATCCGTCCGGCGGTCAGGCTGATCTGGTTAATCGTTTCTGGAATCGTATGAAACTTATAGACCGATTCGTTTCCGTTTTCATCGCCGAAAATACAGGCGGCATCGACAGAAACAGCTCCTTCCGCATAGGCGGCCTGCTCCATTTGGGCAATCTGCTCTGCATCTGTTTTTTCAAATCCAATCGTTGACAAAAGCCGGTAATCGTAAAAATTCTGCTCCGCCAGATAGTCGTTTTCCGTAGCGATCATGGCGGGCGTAGTCGCCTTCAATCCGGTAAACAGCGCCACACCGAGCATCACAATCGCAAGAATTGCCAAATACCGCCCAAAACTCCCTTTGATTTCACGGATTGTTGTTTTTCTCATTCCCTTGTTCATATGCTGACTCCTTGCTGCTACCATTCAATCTCTTCCACCGGAACGATCGTATCATTTTGCTCCATCCGGTGCACAGTCCCGCTCTTTACCGTAATAATCCTGTCCGCCATTGCCGTTAACGCCTGGTTATGCGTAATCACAACGACGGTCATCTGATCCTTCCGGCACGCATCCTGTAGCAATTTCAGCACAGCCTTTCCCGTATGGTAATCAAGTGCGCCTGTCGGCTCGTCGCAAAGCAGCAGCTTCGGGTTTTTGGCAAGCGCCCGCGCGATCGCCACACGCTGCTGTTCCCCGCCGGAAAGCTGCGCCGGAAAATTCCCCGCACGCTCCCTGAGCCCGACCATATCCAGTACGTCCATCGCATCGAGCGGGTCTTTGCAGATCTGCGCCGCCAGCTCCACATTTTCCAGCGCGGTCAGGTTCTGCACCAAGTTATAAAACTGAAAAACAAATCCAATATCGTACCGTCTATAGGCGGTCAGTTTTTTCTTGTTGTAGGAAGAGATCTCTGCCCCGTCCAGCAATACCTTTCCGCTGGACAGGCTGTCCATTCCTCCCAGAATATTTAAAATCGTCGTCTTTCCGGCGCCGGATGCGCCTACGACGACGCAAAATTCGCCTTTTTCAATGGTAAAGCTGACGTTTTTTAATGCGTCAATCGTTACCTCGCCCATATGGTAGGTCTTGCTGACGTTTTGAAATTCTACAAATGCGCTCAAAATTTTGTTCCTCCGATTGGTTGGGTTATGGTTGCTTTTTCTATTATATCGTCATCTTGGTTACTTTTCCATAGAAAAATGCTTGATTGGGGAAGGATATGGGTTGCGTTTTTTGTGTATATGCGGACGCTGGGAGAGGGGATTGGCACGCCCTGGCTGCGTCCGTTCCAGAA
>CAMUPC010000285.1 GCA_947090545.1 uncultured Eubacterium sp.
GGAGCGGACGCAGCCCGGGCGTGCCAATCCCCTCTCCCAGCGTCCTCTCCGCAAAAAAATCCCCCCACTTCAATAATTACACCTCACCCCCTCTTCAGCCTGCGCCTCTGCATCTTCTTCCAAATCCTCCTGGCCGCCGCACAATCCTCTTCATCCACCCCAATCCCATCCACAAGTATTTTCCTATCTACAAGGTCAAGCACCCGCTCAATATGATCCCCCCTTCGGATCATCCGGTCCACCCTCCCCAAAACATCCCGCACAGTTTTTATCGGTATCCTGTCTAATACCGGCAGCACCAGGTTTCCTGCTTCTCCCGGCAGGATCTCCAGCACGCCGCCGCCATAGCTGCGCCCGCAGATTTCTGTAAACGCAAAGGATATGCTGTTATAATAAGACAGCACAATCCGCTCCGGCTCGATGCCGCCGTAAAACTGGATGCGGTGCATCGTATCGGTCGAAACAGCGTCGCAGCAGTTGAGCACAAACTTGGGATACAGGTTATTTCTGCGCAGAAAAAACGCGTCCGGCACCCAGATGGACGGCACACGGTACCATCGTTCGCGGATACGGCATTTATATCCGGTGTGCTGCCCGCTTGCTTCGCCCTTTGTGATATAGGCTCTGTGTTTTTTCGGATACTCTTCGATCGGGATATCGGGAAAATCAATCAGATACGCCGCTTTTCCGCTGTCTGCATTTTTTTTCCAGTCCTCTTTGTTAAAGTAAACACTGTTCGCATGAGAGCTTCTTCCGATGAGCGGGCGTACCACGTCGTCCATGCCGTATTCCTCGACTTCCTTTTTGGATACGGAAAAATATTTGTTGTTTCCTGTCGTGATGCCGATGTTGATTCTTGCCGTATCCGACAATTTTTGAAATCTCCGGTCGCTGCGCAGCCTTGTTATGAGCCTGTTTTCTTTCTCGCTCATAAAGTATTTTGTCCATTTTTCATGCACATGGTTCAGCTTTTGAAAATCTTCCGCGCAAAGCTCCAGCGTATCCAAACAGTCCAGGTTATTGAGCTCGATAATCCGAATCCCCTGTTCCTTACCGCCTTTTTCGCCGATCAGCAGGATCACTTCCTGTTCGATATCAGGAAAAATCAGCTCTTCAAAGGTCAGCAACGTAATTCTTGTAAGCTGCTTTGCCAAAAACAGCCTTAAGTCCTCGGCATACGCCACTTGCAGGATCTCCGCCGGAATTACAAATGCAAGCTTTCCGTTCTCTTCCAGCAAATGCACGCACGCTACGAGAAAACCGACCCACGTATTAATCAGCTTATTCGCTTTCATTCCATGTGAAGTTAAGATCTGCGACATCATGGCGCGCTGCTCTTCTTCCAGATACTGATAGCGGATATACGGCGGATTTCCCACGATCAGGTCAAAGCGCTGTACGTCCTTGCAGTCCTGGTAATACTGAAAAAAATCCATCGCAAGCAGTCGGACATTCGCTCTGTGCCCGGCACGCTCGCCTGTCTTTCGCACCGCGTCCGCTTCGATATCGATTGCTGTTAGCATTCCATCCTCTTTTAGCATTCCTTGCTCTAAAACGGTATCTACAAATACGCCGCTGCCGCAGCTTGGTTCGAGAATGGTCCGAATAGAACTGTCCTGTTTAAAAAATTCCACCATTTTGCTGGCGGCTTTTTTCGGAGTATAATAAGCGCCTCTTAATTTCTGCTTTGTACTGTCTTCCTTTAAAATCATACCATCACCAAAAATGAAGCTGATAGATTCCTGCAATGCGCGCCTCTATCCGCCCGATCAATGTTTCCTTTTCCCGTTCTATCACTTCTCTTACCGCTTTGCTGATGCCCGGCCTGCATTCCTCGTTCAGCGCATAGATCTTTTTCGTATAAGATACAACCTCATCATATGCCGCTTTCTGGCACGGATCGTCAAAATCCAGCTCTACAAACGGAACCTGCTTAAGCAGATAAGTGCCCCTTGCTGTAAAACCGCCCTCAAAATCACTGCCCATTGTACGCAGCAGCTTTTCCGTATAAGGATGCGCCAGCCATGCCTGAATATACTCCAGCCCATACGTTCCGCTGGCACGTGCCGCGATCGCACAGTACCCTGCCGTACCGCCGGAGGCAATCAGCATATCCTGTTTGTCATAAGCATACATCGGCTGCTTGCTTAGTACGCGCACAATGAGCTTGGGCGTCTCTACAAACGCGGTCAGCGCCTGCGTCCTGCCGTACTGGTACCAGTTTTCCTGCGTCGCGTTTTTAATGTCCCGTCCTACGCCGTTGTTCAGGCATTTGGGAACGAGCAGGTGGTAGCAGTCCGTAAGGTAGTGAAACGTGCCTGCATACTTATGTTTCATCGTCTGAATATCAATCAGTTCTCCGTCTTTTGTATATGGAAAAATAATGCGCTTGTCCGTATACAGCGGCGAATACGTCTGCATCCCCTTTTCGTCCGCCTTCGTCGGTTTAAAATAAGGCTTTAAAATGCTTTTTTCGATCTGATAGCGCGCGCCAAACTTTGAGATGGTTACGGTTTCGTCTGTTTCTTCCAGCACCTCGTTCTGCGCAAACCAGTATACCGGCTGCGGACGCTCGGCGCTCGTCTGGATTCCATTAAAAATATCTGCCACACTTCCCAAAGGAACCGCGTGAGTCTCCATCCGGCGGATCATTTTCATAAATGCAATATCGGTCGACAGCCGCCACGGGCTGCCGCCCAAAGCTGCATTTTCCACATCGATATTCGGCTGTTCGCTCCCTGTCCACAAATCTGCAAGAGAAGTCACATTTGTATAATTCATCCGGGAGCTGTTTTCATTTTTACACAGAATAATCGCACTGTAGATCGTCTTATCAGGAAATAACTGCAAGTCTCCAAAATCATCCAGCTTTCGGATCTTAGGCGCCAGCAGCAGCCGCAGCCTTAGCCCCGCATCGATTTTATAAAATTTATTCGGCACAATGTAGCAAAGCGTCCCATCCTTTTTCAATAACTGCATCGCCTGTTCAATAAACAGAAAATATTTGTCAAACTGCTTATACGCTGTACTGTACTTTTTCTTATACAGCATAAATTCCGTCTCTGTCCCCAGCGTATGCAGATCCTCGGTACGCACATACGGCGGATTTCCTAAAATCACATCAAATCGCGAAAAGACATCCCATTCAAATGGCTGGACACTTTTCAGCAGCTCAAACGTACAGTCCTCATCTTCCAGGTCATCCCTTGAGACAAGCGCGTTGCCGTTTCGGATATTCGCGCTTAAATCCGGCAGGAGCGGATTCCACTCATAGACCGAAGCCGCCGTTTCCTCCTCCATCAGCTTAATCAGCAGCGAAAACCGGCTGACCCACACCGCATGAAGGTCCAGGTCGACGCCGTAAATACAATTTGTCAAAATCGCACGCTTCTGGGCGAGCGGCAGCTTTTTTTTGCCGTTTTCCATCTCCAGAAGCACATCCGGCTGATGCTTTAAATACCACTCCACACAGTAATCGACAAGATACTGGTATGCTTCCTCTAAAAAGACGCCAGAACCGCAGGCAATGTCGGCTACACGCAGCGTACATGCCTCCTCCGGCGTCTTTCCAACACAGTATGGCTCCAGCGCTTCCTTCACCATATATTTCACGATTTCAGTCGGCGTGGAGACAACAGAACGGTATTTGTAAGCGCCTTTAGCCGTCAGCACGACGTTGCCGTCCGCAAGCGTCAGGCATTCGGTCAGAAACGCTTCGTAGATTTTTCCTAAAATCCCCGGCTCGATCATATGGAACAAATACGGCGTCTGCGGATAATACAGCGACAGGATCATTTCAAACAGAATGTCCGGGTCTAAATCCGGCACAATCGTATCCCCGGAAAAAATTTTGGAATCATACCGCTTATCCGCTTCCTGAAACACTTTTAAAAGCATGGACTGTAATTCCCGTTTGTCAGACGCCGCCTCCTTCAAGCTCTTATACAGCGGCAGATTGCGGTCCTCGCAGATACGCAGGAAAATCATCTGATTCATAAACTCCTGCACGACATCGTTAAGCAGCTCCATATCCCGGTATTTTTCCGACTTCCCGTACAAGTCTCTGCCGATTTTTAAGCGCCACGCATTCATCTGCTCCAAAAAAACCTCGTCAATCTGCGCCGCATAGCGGCTGGTGTTTTGAAACTCCCCGTTAACAAACGCGTCAAACGCACCTGAATACACGCTCTCTCTGGAAAGCAGTGCATAGATCTGTGCGTACTTTTCCACATATTCGGTGTAATGGTAGCACCGATAGAGAGACACCATGGGCGTGTCCTCTTCCATTGGCAGGTTTGTCGTATCATAGATCATCAGATATTCAAAATTGGTCAGTACAGAAAGCTTGTGTCCCGCATTCCAGCCGTAGCTGCGCGCCTGCCTTGCCGGGGCAGCTTCCAGGCGTATTTCGACTGCTGGTTTTTTGGCTTCTACGAACAGTTTGGATACGCCGTTTAAGGTGAGGGTGTAGTCGGGGCGTTCTGTTTTGTTCGAGAACTTTTCTACGACGACTTCCTTGTATTGCGGGGGTGCGCCTTTTTTATTATGTACATCCCACCCGAAGCATTCTAGGAGTGGGCTGATAAATTCATCGCGGCAGTCTTGCTCATTGTATTCTTTTGCGTTTTTGTATGTGCCAGCGCTGCGCTCGTACTGGCGGATTAGTCTTTGCAGGTCTTGTTTGTATATGGGCATGGTGATTACCTCTTTTGTGTGTTTATGGGTTGCGGGGGGGGGTGATGGGGGGACGCTGGGAGAGGGGATTGGCACGCCCTGGCTGCGGCCGTTCCAGAAGGTTAAGAAGCCCTAAGCATCCTGCGTTTACGCTGTGGCACCGTCCGGGCGCGGCACC
>CAMUPC010000286.1 GCA_947090545.1 uncultured Eubacterium sp.
AACCTTCTGGAACGGACGCAGCCAGGGCGTGCCAATCCCCTCTCCCAGCGTCCGTTCTCCCACAAAAAATATAGCCATGTCAAAACAGCTTAAATCCAATCCCCCACACAGTCTGGATATAACTCTCATCAGGATGCAGCTTCGCCAACTTTTGCCGAATATTGCTGATATGCACATTCACAGCATTATCCTCACCCAAAAATTCTTCCTTCCATACAGATTCATACAAATTGCTTTTGGTAAACACCTTGCCCGGATGCTCCATAAAAAGCTCCAGGATCATGTATTCGCGCTTCGTAAGCGGCAGCTCCTGTCCGCCGACGAATACGGTGTGGCGGTCTGGGTACATCGTAAGGTCTTTATAATGCAGGGAGATCGCCGTACCGTGTGCCGTGTCAGATGTATCTGCGCCAGCATGATTCCTGCTGCGCCTGAGCACAGCCTCTAAGCGTGCAAGCAGCTCTTCGGTATCAAAGGGCTTTGTCAGATAGTCGTCGGCGCCGGCACGCAGCAGTGAGATGCGTGTCGGTATATCGTCTTTTGCCGAAGCGACCAGCACAGCGATGCCTGGGTTTGCCGCTTTGATGCGTGTAAGCAGCTCTTCACCGGATATCCCGGGCAGCATCAGGTCTAAGATCACGGCGTCCGGTGCCTGTTTTTCTATATGCAGGAGTGCTTCTGTACCGGAATATGCCTGTGCCGTACGGTAGCCGCTGATCGTTAAAAGTTCATTTAACATTTTGTTGATATCGTTGTCATCTTCGATAATGAGAATATAGGTCTGCAATGGTTGTACCTCTGGTGGTTGTTTTTGATTCTTCTATGTTTAACTTTTTCTATGTTTCATTTTTTATTTTCATTTTTTCTATTTTGACTTTTTTCTATATTTAACTTTTTTCTATTTTAACTTTTCCTGCACGAAATTGCAATGAGAAAAACAGCCGTTTTCATTTATAAATATTTTTCTTCCCATAAAAAAGTTTCTGTGTTAATATAACTTAAAGTATCAAAAAGAAAATCAATCGATCATAAACGGGGAGGACAGCATTATGAATATCACCATCACAGGAAATCTGGGCAGCGGAAAATCCAGTGTGTGCAAAGAACTGGAAAAGTCTGGTTTTACGATTATTTCGGCAGGAGATATTTTTCGCGAGATTGCGGCGGAAAAGGGAATGACTGTGATTGAATTAAACGAGGCAGCAAAAAAAGACCGCAGCATTGACGATATGCTGGATCAGCGCAGTACGCAGCTTGGAAAAACGATGGATCATACTGTATTTGATTCCAGGCTGGCATGGCATTTTGTGCAGCGCAGCTTTAAGGTGTTTCTGCTTGTAAATACGAAAGAAGCGGCAAGGCGTGTATTTGAAGGGAACAGCCGCAGCGCCGAGACGTACCGGGATCTGGAAGAGGCGCAGGCTGGGCTGGAGGAACGGGCAAAGCTGGAGCAGGAACGTTTTAAAAATCTGTATGGGATCGATTATTATGATGCATGTAACTATGATTTGATTATTGAGAGCACGGCTGCATCGCCGCAGCAGATTGCGCAGGAGATCCAGAGAAATTTTGCGTTGTATCAAAAACAGCCGTTTTCCACAAAGGTAGAGCTGAATCTGCAAAGCCTGCACCTGCCGGCTTATCCAGACGGGGATGCGCAGGCAGACGTGCAGGGGGAGGAATTATGTGCAGACGGTTCTTTTTACATGGAAGAAAAGGATGGGAGTTATTATCTGTGCGGCGAAGATGTGAAGGACGCTGTATCCGGCAAAGTGTTTGCGGTCATAAAACGGCTGGAAACAGGGAAGCGGGAAGCGGGCGTGCAGGGGCCTGGGTATATGATTGATTTTACGAAGGTATTACAAAACATGGCAAAATAGCCAGTACACAATTTAAGAAACAGGAGGCAGAAAAGCAATGAAAAAGTGGACAAGGGCAAGATTTCAGCCAAATTTACCTTTAGGAGAGGATCAAAGGAAAGTTACGGCGTCGCCGGCGCATTTGGAGCTGGCGCGGCGGGCGTGTCGGGAAGGCATCGTTTTGCTGAAAAATGACAGGCAGGTTCTTCCGGTGAAGGAAGGAACGGTTCTTGCTTTGTTTGGAAAAGGCGTATTTGATTATGTCAAAGGCGGAGGCGGCAGCGGGGATGTGACCGTTTCCCATGTATGGAATCTTTATGACGGCTTGGTGAAGAGGGAGCAGCCGGCTAAGGTGTATGAGCCGCTGGCGCAGTTTTATAAGGAAAATGTACAAAAACAGTATGCGAAAGGTGCGGCACCGGGCATGACGGTGGAGCCTGAGATTCCAAAGGAACTGCTGGAAGGAGCGAAAAAAGAAGCGGATCTGGCGCTTATCGTAATCAGCCGTTTTTCCGGGGAAGGCTGGGATCGGAAAAGCGTGCCTTATGAGGGGGCATTTCCGAGCGAGATCGAGCAGGCGGAGTTAAACAAACGGATTTTTGAAAATGGAGACTATTGTCTGACAAACGCAGAACAGGCAATGGTGGATGCGGTCTGTGCCAATTTTTCTAATGTGGCGGTCGTGTTAAATGTCGGCGGCATGGTGGATACAAGCTGGTTTGTACATAACGATCAGATACAGGCGGCGGTTTTTGCATGGCAGGGCGGCATGGAAGGCGGACTTGCGGCTGCGGATATCCTGCTTGGAGTGGAAAGCCCTTCGGGAAAACTGCCGGATACGTTTGCAGCAAGCCTGGACGGTTATCCGTCTACGGCTGATTTTCACGAATCGCCGGATTATGTGGAATATACGGAGGATATTTATGTAGGCTACCGTTATTTTGAGACGATGAAGCATGAAGAAAACCGTGTCAACTATCCCTTTGGATTTGGGCTGTCCTATACGGAGTTTAAAACCGAGGTGCTTTGGGCAGGGGAAAGAAACGGCAGGATCTGCATTAGTGTCCAGGTGACAAATACGGGAAAAGCAGCCGGCAAGGAGGTTGTCCAGGCATATTACGGCGCACCGCAGGGGCTCTTGGGCAAGCCTGCGAGGGAGCTTGCGGCTTATGAAAAGACCAGGCTGCTGCAACCGGGCGAAGCTCAGGTGCTGACGCTTACGTTTGCCGTCTCTTCGATGGCGTCTTATGATGATGCCGGCAAGGTGGCAAAATCGGCATATGTGCTTGAAGAGGGTATTTATTGCTTTTATGTGGGCAATTCAGTGCGGGATGCGGTGATGGCCGACTATATGTATGAGCTTGACGAAAACCGGGTTGTCGAACAACTGACGCAGAAGGCGGCGCCGTCGCTGCTTACGAAACGGATGGTTTCAGACGGCAGTATGGCTGCGATGGAAGAAAGTGCAAAAACAGCGCCGCATAACTGTATGGAAAATGGGCTTGGATGGAGCAGCGACGAGACGGAGGGAATGTCGCCGAGAGTGCGCGAGGGGAAACGGCGCCAGCTTTTTGTACAAGATACGGATAAGATCCTGCTGGATGATGTTGCACAGGGCAAGGCGGATCTGGATGCATTTATGGCACAGCTTTCGGAGGATGACTTAGCCGAGCTTTTAGGCGGACAGCCAAATACCGGGGTGGCAAATACGTTTGGGTTCGGGAACCTGGAACAATACGGCGTGCCGAATGTGATGACAGCAGACGGCCCTGCCGGGCTTCGCATCGCGCCGGAATGCGGCGTCTATACGACTGCATGGCCATGCGCCACCATGCTTGCTTCTACCTGGAACCCGTCCCTTGTAACAGAGGTCGGCTGCGCAGCCGCAAAAGAAGTAAAGGAAAATAATCTGTCCGTCTGGCTTGCGCCTGCAATGAATATCCACAGGAGCCCGCTTTGCGGCAGGAACTTTGAGTATTATTCCGAGGACCCGTTTTTGACAGGCACAATCGCAGCCGCGATGGTAAAAGGCATACAGTCCCAGAAAATCGCAGCCACAGTTAAGCATTTTGCCTGCAATAACAAAGAGACAAACCGGAAAAACAGTGATTCCAGAGTATCCGAGCGCGCACTGCGCGAGATTTATTTAAAAGGGTTTGAGATCTGCGTCAAGCAGTCGCAGCCGTGGGCGCTGATGACGTCCTATAATCTGGTGAACGGGCAGCGCGCATCGGAAAACAAGGAGCTGCTGGAAGGCATTCTGCGCGGCGAGTGGGGCTTTGAAGGCGTGATTACGACGGATTGGTGGACGTTTGGCGAGCACTACAAGGAGGTAAAAGCCGGGAACGATATCAAGATGGGCACAGGATACCCGGAGCGGCTGCTGCTGGCGCTGCAACAGGGACTGGTAACGAAGGATGAGCTGGTGACATGTGCGCGCAGGGTTTTGGAGCTGATTTTAAAACTGGATTGATTTTTTTGGATGAAATTGGCGGTGCAGCTCAGATGGGGGTGTAGCTATGATTGCTTTATTGGAAGTGTTTTTGCATCATATTGTGGAGATTGCGATTCTGATTTTTGAATTTATCGGGGTTGGGATTATTATTTTTTCCGGGCTGCAAGGGTTTTTTCTCTATTTAAAGCGTTCGCCTGCGACGAAGCTGGTGCTGGCGAAGGGGCTTGCAATGGGGTTGGAGTTTAAGCTTGGGAGTGAGATTTTAAGGACGGTTGTTGTTCGTGAGTGGAAGGAGATCGGGACGGTTGCGGGGATTATTGTGCTGCGGGCGGCGTTGACGTTTTTGATTCATTGGGAGATTAAGGAAGAGGAGAAAGGGGGAGAGTAGTTTTTTTGGGGAGGACGCTGGAGGAAGGGGAGGGTTTTTGGGGAGGACGCTGGAGGAAGGGGAGCGGGGCTGGCTTCCTGTTCCGATTCCAGAATGT
>CAMUPC010000287.1 GCA_947090545.1 uncultured Eubacterium sp.
GGGCTGGTGGAAAAGACGGGAATCTACCATTATCCATACAGAATCGTGGCTTCTAGGGAGAAATTGCATGATGTGGAAAATATGTTCATCATGCTAGGGCAGACTGGCGGTATGCCAGAGATGGTCTTTGAGTACGTATTAAAGAAAAACGGCATCGAACCATCCGAAGTGAAGATCGACCAGGGCATCGATTTCGGCTCCACCGCCGCCGCTTTTTCCGGCGGCAAAGGCGCTTATACCGTAGAGTTTGAGCCTTCTGCCACTGCCTTGGAGCAAGAGGGGGCAGGCTTTGTCGTAAGCTCTGTCGGCGTGGAATCCGGCTATGTGCCGTACACCGCTTTCAGTGTAAAGCAAAGCTATTTAGCGGAGCATAAAGACCTGATCCAGTCGTTTACCAACGCACTGCAAAAAGGCATGGACTATGTCTCTTCCCATTCCAGCGACGAGATTGCAAAGACAATCCAGCCGCAGTTTTCAGAGACAGACCCAAAGACGCTCGCCGCGATCGTTGAGCGTTACCATGCGCAGGATACGTGGAAGAATGACCTTGTATTTACGCAGGAAAGCTTTGATTTGCTGTTGGATATTTTGGATGACGCAGGCGTAATTACGAAGCGCCCGCCGTATGAAGCGCTTGTTGCGACGGAATTTGCTGAAAAAGCAAAATAATTGTATGAATACTTCCACTTTCTGTTAGATTGTGCTACAATGGTCATAGACTACAGAAAGGAGACGATACCACCAATGCAAAAGTTCAGGCTGTTCTTTGTGCGGCTGCTTCTCACCGTTCTGCTGTCCGGCTCCTTCGTTCCATACCTGTCTCTTCCGGCACCGGACGCAGCACAGCAGACAGTAACCGCCCAGGCAAGCACAAGGTACAACAAAGCCACTGTCAAAAAGGTACAGACAAAGCTGAACCGCAAAGGCTACGACTGCGGCACGCCGGACGGCATTCGCGGAAGCAAAACTTCCGACGCGATCCGGGAATATCAAAAAGACCATGATCTGAAAGTGACCGGCACGGTAAATGCATCGCTGCTGAAATCACTGAATATCAAAGGCGTCAAGGAAACAGCGTCCGCAGGCAGCTCTTCGGGTTCCGGTACCTCGGCAGGTGCTTCCAGCACAAACGAGCTTACGGTATATGTCACAGATACCGGCAGCAAATACCATCGCAACGGATGCAGATATCTAAGCCGTTCCAAACATGCCATCGAACGATCCACTGCACTGTCTTTGGGTTATGACGCATGTTCGGTCTGCCGTCCATAAACACAGCAAAGAAAAACTCTGGAAGCTCACCGTTCCAGAGTTTTTCTTCTGTTTTCTAACTGCCAGTTACTCCTTTTTCCTGTTTTTCCAAACTCCTGCCAAAATGTCTTTCAAAACTAGAAACGCATCCAGCTCGCTAAATCCGTATTTCTTTTCCAAGTCTTGCAGCATCCGGCTTAATTGCGGCGCATACTCTTGTACTTCTACTTCACTTTGGTAAGCGGCAAGTACCGGATACTTTTTGCTCCATGCTTTTGTCCAGTCAATTTTTTCTGAAACCGACTCATCCGTCCTGTCGATTGCGTCCTGGATTTCTTTTACATCCACATCAAATACAATCAATTCATCCAATGACATTCCGTACAAATCCGCAAGCTTCCTGGACTGGCGAATATCGGGCAGCGTTTCGTCAAGCTCCCATTTTGAGATCGTCTGTCTGCTAACCCCAAGTTTTCCTGCAACCTCCTCCTGTGACAATCCACTTTTTTTACGGGCTTGAAAAAGATGGTTTCCCAGGCTCATAATGATTCCCTCCTTCGTTTTGTTCAAGAACAAGTATAGAGGAACCTGCAAAAATAATCTACCAATTAAAACACCCATTTCCGCCCGTTTTTTTAACAGCTTTTCCGTGCCATCTTAAGATCCGGCACCTTAAGCAGCACCGGATACAGCGCAATGCTGATCGCAAGCCCGCTGACGCCTTGTATTACGTTTGCCGGAACACTTGCGGCAGCGCCGGGGCCATAGATCGCATACTCACAGAGAAAATATCCGCCTGCCACAAGCACGATATCTGCAATTCCGCCAAGGATCACCGCTATGTAGCAGCTTTTTGACGTCCTGCCGAGCTTTTGGTAAAGCACGCCTGCCGCAAACGCCACCGCCCCTTTGATCACAAACGTAATCGGGACATAGAGAACATATCCGCCGATCAGGTCAGCCATCGCAGAACCGATGCCCGCCGCCAGCAGCCCCCAGACCGGGCCAAGCATTACGCCTGAGAGAATCACAATCGCATCACCCGGATGGATATAACCGTTCGTGCCAGGCGTAGGAATGCGGATAGACATTGTTGCGACACAGGCAAGCGCTGCAAACAGCGCCGCCGTTATCATTTTTTTCAAATTGGTATTCATAATCAAGACTCCTTTTCATTTTAGATATTTCTCATGCATGAAATCTAACGTTACTTTATGACAAATCTGTCTTGATTGAAATAGCCAATTTTTAATTATGTAATCATGCCAATTTTATTCCGAAAAGCAGCAATCCAATTTCACAAGCCCTCGCTCTCATCCGTGAAAGGTGCCTTGCATATACAGGATGGATCAAATTCATAAGAACCAAGATCCTCTCCCCGTTCATCTTCGTATAAAACGCTGATCGGCACTTTGATATACATCTGATTGCCGATCCATCCCTCTTCACAGGACAAAAACTGCTCCAATGCCTGTTTATCATAGATCACAAACTGAATCGGGTAATCAAATTTCTCTTTAAATTCCTCGCTGGTATACACAAACTGCAACCATGCCTTCACCGTAGTCGAATAGCTTCCGCTGATATCCTCAAACACGACTTCCGGCACATCGATTCTTGCGACCGCGGCATGTGACGTTGCCTCACTGTACTCGACACCTGTGAACCAGTATTGCGCATAGCCCGGATAAGTTCCGATATTTGCTTTCTCCGGTTTTATATCACAGACCAGCACCGCGGACATGGTCGTGACCGGGTTTCCTTCAATCGCACTGCGTGTAACTGTAATCTGAACCTCTGGCTGGAAAACATTCCGGCAACTGGCAAAACTAGGCGCATTGTAATAGTTCCCGCTGCCGCCGCCTGGAAAACCTCCGCCGCCAATACCTCCGCCGCCAATACCACTGTCTCCGAATGGAGGATCTGTCACATCGATCGACGGGCCTGTCGGTGTAATTGCCGGGCCTGTAGAAACTGACGGCGTACTTACCGAAGGCCTGTAGTAAGAACCCGAGGACGTATTAATCTGAATCCCCTTCTTTTCGACGGTACCGTCTGCTTTTTTCACTGTAATCGTGCTGTTTGTATAATTATTGACCTTTACCTGCGCGTCTTTGGAGCGAATATCTACCGTGCTGTTTTCCGCGCCTTTATTAAGTGTAATATCTACCGATGCATGTGCCGTAATATTGACAGGCGCTTCTGAAACGAGCACCGTTCCGGCCGCGGATGCTTCGATAGTCGTATTGATCGGCGCTTCCGGCTTTCCTGAGATCGACAGCTCCAGCTTGGCACTGACCGAAACCTCATCAATCTTGCCGTTCACCTCCAGCTTGATCTTCGCGTCCTTGCCCGAAAGCGCAAGCTTCTCCAGGCGCGCACCCTGATTGACGATAATACGCGCAGCACTGGCAAGCACATTCATGACATTTCCGACCGCTTTTTCCACCCATGTATCCGGCTTGATTGCCTGGATCGTAATGGACTGGAATACCCCGCCATTTTCAATATCACATGCCGGCGCATCAACCATCAGCGCTACGCCCGAATAAGTTCCGGCAGGAATGGTAAGCTTTGCGGCGTCCTTAGTACGGATCGTCAGCTTTTTCAGGCTCACCAGGTTCGCGGCTGACAATGCTTTTTCAAGCTCTGCCTGTGTAGACACCTCTGCCTCTGTCACCTGCTGCGCATCCTCCTGCGGCTGTATGACATTTACCCTGCACCGAACGGTCTTAACTGAATGTTGATTTGATTTTTTTCTCGCATCGGTCTTTAGTTTTGCCCGAACCGTCGTCCTTCCGGCAGACTTGCCCTTGATCATAAACCCTGACGCCGTCTTGCCGTACACCATCGCAATCGTGCGGTCGTTCGTCGCCACCTTTGTTATCTTCCACCCGATCGTATTGTTTTTCAGTGTCATCTTGTTCTTCTGCCCGACCTTAAGCGTTTTAAACGCTGTCCTCAGGCTGACATAGGGCTTTGCCGCTTTCGCCGCTTCCGGGCGGACTACAGGCAGAGCCGGGCACGCCATCAGTACAGCCAGCGAAGCCGCAAGCAGCCTCTTTCCAAATGATTTTTTCACACGTTTTGCGTGATGCATAGAAACCCTCCTTTATCCTTGTTATCCTTTTTCTTTCAGGGAAATTTGAAGCGTGTTTGAAAAATGCTTTCTGATTGCTTTTTGATCGCTTTGAGTGAAATTTACTTTATTAAGTGAGGAGTGCGGGGCGGAAAGGATCTTTGAAACACGCTCTGTATTTAGTTTAACAGAATGGGAGATTTTGGAAAGGGGGTAGGCACCATTAGCACTTTTTCGGGTATGCTTTGTATAAAATGATTGGCACATTGGGGTTGCGTGCGTGTTTAGGACGCCGGGAGAGGGGATGGGCACGCCCTGGCTGCGTCCGTTCCAGAAGGTTAAGAATCCCTAAGCATCCTGCGGTTACGCTGAGGCACCGTCCGGGCGCGGCACCTAGTCCGCCCTGGCGTTCCGCCAGCAGCTAAAGGTGCCGCTTGGCTTCGCCCCTGCTTTG
>CAMUPC010000288.1 GCA_947090545.1 uncultured Eubacterium sp.
TGGAACCGGAACAGGAAGCCAGCCCCGCTCCCCTTCCTCCAGCGTCCCCCCCCCAAAAAAAAGAAAAAAATCACTCTCTCGATAAAGACAACGTAAAAATAAACTCCGTCCCAACCCCTTCCGTACTGATCACATTAATATTCTCATCATGCGCCTGAATAATCTCTTTCACAATCGCCAGCCCCAACCCCGTTCCACGCTTATCCTTGCCGCGTGACGGATCAGTCTTATAAAACCGTTCCCACACTTTTTTCAAGCTTTCACTTGGTATCCCAATGCCAGAATCTTTGACAGATACAAACACCTTGTCATTTTTTTCAGTCGTCTCAATCGTGATGGACGAATCCGGGTGGCTGAACTTAATCGCATTGTCGGTCAGGTTGTAAATGACCTGCTGGATCTTTGCCATATCAGCCGTGACGTACAGGTTCTGCCCGGATAAGATCAGCTCGATCGACATATGCTTTTCACTGCATCTGCCTTCAAAGGCAAGTGCCGTCATACGGATAATATAATTGATATCAAAGCTTTTCATGTACAGCATCGTCTTGCCGTGCGAGCCGAATTTGTTCAGCTCCAGAATGCTGCTTGTCAGTTTGTTGAGCCGCTCTGTCTCAAACAGGATAATGTTTAAATATTTGTCCTGCATTTCATATGGAATCGTACCGTCCAGCATCGCTTCGATGTAGCCTTTGATCGAGGTCAGGGGAGAGCGGAAGTCATGGGATACGTTGGATACAAATTTACGCTGGTCGTCCTCCAGCGTGTTCAGCTCGTTTGCCATATAGTCGAAAGCCGCGGCGAGATGCCCTAGTTCGTCCTGCGTATGAATGTTGATCTTCTGCGAAAAGTCTCCGTCGATATAAGCGTCCGCGACCGACGCCATCTTGCGGATCGGGCGGTAAATAAGCAGCGAAAACAGCAGCAGGAGAATAAAGGCAAGCAAAAAGAGCAGCAGCAGCGTAATGTACATGATATTTAACAGCTCATTGCTGTAGGCGGAAATATCCGCCAGAGGCTTATGGATCAGTACGTATCCGCGTACCCGGTAGCCTGGGGTGATCGGGGCAAATACGGTGAGCTGCTTTTCGGCAAAGGTATTGTAAAAACGGTTGATTACATAGTATTTGCTGCCAAAGTCACTGATATTAAATCCATCAATAACTGCCTGTTCGCCGGATGCCGACGAATGGGCAGAGTCTATAATAATCCTGCCGGAGACGCCGACGACCTTGATCTGTGTATTCATATAGTGGCTGATCGTTTCCAGGTGGCTTTGAAGCTCGGACAGTTCCATCGTGCCTTTATAGTAATCCGACGCATAATGCCCGGCAATTTCGGTGCATTCGGTATACAGTGTGTGTGCTTCCAAAGCCTCTATCCGGTTTTGCAGCGCATAGTTGGTTACGGTCGAGACAAGAATAAAGCCCAGGATGCCAAATACCAGGTAGCCAGCTAAAAATTTTATATAGAGCATACGTTTCATACAGTGATGAGATTCCTTTCCGTCACTTGACGATAAATTTATAGCCGATGCCCCACACGGTTGCGATGCCCCACTGTACGGTGTCCTTGATTTTTTCCCGAAGCCGTTTGACGTGGACGTCGACTGTGCGTGTGTCGCCGATATATTCATAGCCCCAGATATTGTCTAAGAGTTGTTCGCGCGTAAATACCTGGTTTGGCGAGGAAGCGAGAAAATAAAGCAGCTCCAGCTCCTTTGGCGGCATATCGAGCATTTTGCCGTTATACTCCACACTGTAGTTGGACAGGTTGACGATGAGTCCCGGGTATTCCACAATCTTGCGCGCCGGCTGCGCCGGTTCCGGTTTGATCGGCTGGTAGCGGCGCAGCACGGCTTTGACGCGCGCGACCATTTCCTTGGAGTCAAACGGCTTCATAATATAATCGTCTGCGCCCAGTTCCAGCCCAAGTACTTTGTCAAAAATCTCCCCTTTTGCAGACAGCATAATAATTGGAACGTTGCTTTTGGCGCGGATCTCGCGGCAGACCTGATAACCGTCGATTCCAGGCAGCATCAGGTCAAGCAGGATCAGGTTCGGGGCAAACTGCGCAAAAGCAGTCAGCGCTTCCTCGCCGTCATTGACAATCTTTGTCTCAAAGCATTCTTTGGTTAAATAGAGCGAGATCAGCTCCGCGATATTGACATCGTCGTCTACGATTAATATTTTTTGTTTGGTTGCCATAGCTTCTCCTTTCGCTGCGCTGGCTTTTTGGAATTTACTTAAATTCTACAATCGTTACGCCTGAATCGCCTTCGCCAAATTCCCCAAGGTGGAACGAAGAGACGTATTTCACGCGCCGCAGGTGCTGGTGGACGGCGTTTCTAAGCGCTCCGGTACCTTTGCCGTGTACAACGCGCACCGTTGATAAATGAGACAGATAAGCGTCGTCCAGGTATTTGTCCAGTACGATTATCGCTTCGTCAACCGTTTTGCCGATCAGCATAATCTCGGCTGAAATGCTGGAAGCTTTGGACATGCGGATTTTTCCGGCGCCTGTTTTAGCTGATTTTTTCGATGAGGCAGCAGGCGCTTCTTCGATGCGCACAAGGTCTTTGATATTGGACTGGATGCGCAGAATACCCATTTGCACGAACAGGTCGCCTTTGGCATTCGGCAGCGTGACGACTGTGCCGCGCTGGTTCATGCTCAGTACGCGTACCGTATCGCCGAGAATGAGGTTTTTCGGCACTTTGTTGTTGGCGGCAGGCTGCTTTTGCTTTTTCGCAATGCGGGATTCTGCTTCGTTCATCTTTCCGCGCAGCGCAGCACGTTCTTTTTCCAAATCGCTCGCCGTCGGATTGGTCGTGCCGAACTTGTGGAAATTGCGGATGCTGGCGTCTGCGGCGTCCTTTGCTTCTTTTAAGATCGCAAGCGCCTGCTCGTTTGCCTCCTGGATAATCTTATCGCGGCGGCTGTCCAGTTTTTCCTGCTTGTTTTCCGCCTGCTTGTGCAGCTTTTCAAGCTCCTGTTTGTACTGCTCGATTTCCAGGCGTTCTTTTTCAATCGTGATGCGGCTGTTTTCAAGGTCCGCAATCAAATCCTCAAAATTTTGCTCATTCGATGCGATCCGTGTGCGCGCGTCTGCAATAATATCGTCCGCCAGCCCAAGCTTGCCCGAGATAGCAAAGGCGTTGCTCTTGCCTGGAATCCCGATCAGCAGGCGGTACGTCGGGCTAAGGCTTTCGACGTCAAACTCACAGCAGGCATTCTGCACGCCCTCGGTGGAGAGCGCAAACACCTTCAGCTCACTGTAATGCGTCGTCGCCATCGTGCGCACGCCACGCTCCAGCAGCCTGGACAAAATCGAGATCGCAAGCGCCGCGCCCTCGGTCGGGTCGGTGCCGGAGCAAAGCTCATCAAATAAGACGAGCGAGTTCGGCGTGACTTTTTTTAAAATCGTCACAATATTTGTCATATGCGATGAGAAGGTGCTCAGGCTCTGTTCAATACTCTGCTCGTCTCCGATATCCGCAAATACTTGTTCAAAAATCGCAAGCTGCGAGCGGTCGCCTGCCGGAATATGCAGCCCAGCCTGTCCCATCAGCGTAAGCAGCCCGACCGTTTTTAAAGAAACCGTCTTGCCGCCCGTATTCGGCCCGGTTACGACAAGCAGTTGAAAATCATCTCCCAGCCGTACATCGATCGGAACAACAGATTTTTTGTTCAGCAGCGGATGCCGCCCCCGCCGGATACGGATGCGCCCTTCGGTATTAAACTCCGGGGCAACGCCGTTGTGCTCCTGCGCCAGCTTTGCCTTTGCAAAAATAAAGTCCAGCGTGGTCAGCAGCTTATAGTCGTTTAACAGCGCTTCGCTGCTTTCCGCGACCCGGTTGCTCAGCTCGGCAATAATCTTGTCAATCTCTTCCTGTTCCTTTAAATAAAGCTCTTTTAATTCGTTATTTAAGTTAACGATGCTTGCCGGCTCGATAAACAGCGTGGAACCGGAGGAGGACTGGTCGTGGATCATACCGGAAATCTGGTTTTTGTATTCCGCCCTGACCGGAAGGCAGTAGCGCCCGTTGCGCATCGTAACGACGGCATCCTGCAAATAGCTTCTTGTCGTGGCATTGTTTAACAGGTTTGTCATCTGGTTGTGAATCTTTCCGCTCATACCCTGAATGCCGCGGCGGATCGATTTTAGCTGGCTGCTGGCGTCGTCCGCGATCTCATCTTCGGAAAGAATACACCGCCGGATCTCGTCACACAGCGGCGTTAAAGGCTCGATCGCCTGAAACATTGCGTCCAGCACATCTTCTGGCACGGTTTCATGGTCGCTTCTGCCATAGGTCTTTGCACGCTTTGCGACGTCTAACAGTGCCGCGATATGAAGCAGCTCTTCGATGCTGAGTATGCCGCCGACTTCGAGCCGCTTGAGCGACATGCCGATCTTGCGGATGCCGCTGAAAGAAAGGCTGCCTTTGCGGTAAATACGCGAAAGCGCTGCGGAAGTTTCTGATTGTGCCTGCTCGATTTTTGCCTGGTCTGTCATGGGCTTTAGGTGCAGGCAGTGGTCTTTTGCCCAGT
Organism: uncultured Eubacterium sp.; assembly: GCA_947090545.1. Taxonomy (GTDB): domain Bacteria; phylum Bacillota; class Clostridia; order Lachnospirales; family Lachnospiraceae; genus Eubacterium_J. The sequence continues at coordinate 4,551 of CAMUPC010000288.1, forward strand.
CTGATGAAGCGTAGGAAGCGAGCTGTTCTGTGATTTTATTGTATTCTAAAGTATGAAGTACTTTTTTGTTCATATAGGGAGTCCTTTCTAATTTTGAAGAGTGGTGTGTTATTCCCATTTTACCCTATTCTTTTGGTTGTGAAAAGGCATTATAAAAATTTTTTTCGGAGATGACGCTGGAGGAAGGGGAGCGGGGCTGGCTTCCTGTTCCGATTCCAAAATGTAAG
>CAMUPC010000289.1 GCA_947090545.1 uncultured Eubacterium sp.
GCACCTTTAGCTGCTGGCTGAAAGCCAGGGCGAACTAGGTGCCGCGCCCGGACGGGGCCTCAGCGTAACCGCAGGATGCTTAGCGCTTCTTAACCTTCTGGAACGGACGCAGCCAGGGCGTGCCAATCCCCTCTCCCAGCGTCCTCAAATGCACAAAACCACACCACTTGCTCAAAACAGTCCCAACTCTGTCTTATCCCGATTACTACCACTGCGGAAACCTCATCTCACGCACATAAATCTCCTGAAAATCAGCATCACTTTCCAACCGCACACTCCTGTTTTTCCCACGAATCTCTTCCAGCTCCCCAGCACACCTCCGATCCGTCAAAAACTCAACCGCCCCCTTCAGGCTAGTATTCCCCACCGGAACAACCCGCTCCTTCCATTCCGCCGGAAACAGCCCGATCGAAACCGCCGTCTCCGGCGTCAACCCATACCCAAATCCTCCGGCAAGATAAATCCGCCCCACCTGTTCCCGTCCAACCGGAGCAGCCATCTCCTGATACCTTTTATACAGTATTTCAATCCCAGCACGAATCGCTGCCTTTGCCATCTGGATTTCGCGGATATCCGCCTGTGTCAGAAAGATACCGCTGCCGTCCTCTCTTTTTGCCAGCATCATGCCTTTCTCAAAAATCTGCGGTGCAAGCAGCCCATCTGCATCCATCATCCCTTCCGAAAGCAGTGCCGCTGCCGCTTCCATCGCTCCCGTGCCGCAGACGCCGCACGGCTTTTTCCGCCCGATCGTCTGGATACGGACTCTGTGGTACAGGTAAGACACCTTGCAGATCGCTCCTGGGATTCCCGGTACGCCGCAGCTTAGGCGGGCGCCTTCAAACGCGGGGCCTGCCGCGGTCGACGTCGTAACATAACCGTCCCGGCTGCCAAACGCAAGCTCCCCGTTTGTCCCAAGGTCAATAAAAAATGCCGGATGATGGCTGTCTGCCTGCCAAAATCCGCTGCTGTAAAGCCCCGCGGTAATATCTGCCCCGACAAATGTACTGATTCCCGGCAGCAAATAGACAAGGCTGTCGCCACATCCTTCTGTCTGCGCAAACAGGCTGTCAAAGGGAAGGCATTCTGCTTCCAGGCTTACCGGAGCAAACGGCGCCTGTCCCAGCCATTCACAGGAATATCCCCGCAAAAGGTGCAGCATCGTCGTATTGCCCGCTATCGCAATCCGCAGCACCTGCGCAGGTTCGCCGTATGCCCGCAGCAGCGTCACAAACAGCTCCCGCAGGCCGCGGCAGATACAGGCGCGCAGTTGTTCCTGCTTTCCTTCGTTTGCCGCCTGGATTCTGGAGATGACATCGGAACCGTACGCCCGCTGCGAATTGACCGCGGACGCCTGCGCCAGCAGCTTCCCGTCTGTATCGAGCAAAACAGCCGCAAGCGTTGTGCTGCCAAGGTCTACTGCGATCGCTGCTTCTTTTGGGCTGCCATTTTGCGCATCTGTCACAATCTGTGCCGCCTGCTCCATAAATAGCGCTTGTATCTGTGTAAAGTCGCTGCAAAGCTCTACAGACAGATCCCCATAAATACGGACGTTACATGCCAGGCGATAGCCGCAAGACAGCTCCTGTTCCGTAAAAAAGCGCTGATCCAGCTCCGTCACCGGCGCCTGCCCTTTTGTCACCTTCACACGGCATTTTCCGCAATCCCCCCTGCCGCTGCACACCGCGTCGACCGGAACCTGATATTCCCTGAAAACATCCAGCAGGCTTGCGCCTTCCTCTGCTGCGATCTGCCGTATTTTTTTTTGTTCTTTATAGCATGTAACTTCGTATAAAATATGCCCATCCTCCTTTTCCTTTATTAATTCATCATTCATTTTTCTGTCGAAACGCACAGCCGAAACGGATGAAATGCTTTGTGCGTGTAAGTATAGCATAGCTTTGACGATTGTGCCAGACCGATTCAACGAATTGAAATATTTTACATTTTGATGTTATTCAAATCAAATAATGATCTCAAAAAATCCACAGATTACGGGCATTTCTGCAAAACAGCAGCTTACATTTACTGAAAGGGTTTGTCTAAGGAATTTTGAACCATAGCGGCAAGGCAGAGTCAATCCTATAGGGGTGTCACCGATTTTGACATCCTTCTTGTATGTAATGAAAAATATATTTGTTTTTACATTTTGCAAGTAATCATACATAGCAAAAGCCACCCTTGTACTTTGACCGAGTTGTAGGGTGGCAGTGCTATTCGTTCAATGGGTCAACCCCTTGTGGGCGGTTGCTTTTTTGTTTGTGCTTATAATATAGCTTATCTTAGGTTTGATTGCAATAGTCTTTTTTCTGGTAATCCAGTATATTCCATAACAGTACCTAGCTGATAAAGGTAAACACTATTTTATTTGTTTCGTGTTTACCCTTCTTTGTTTTACATCTAAAACAAGGGATGAAATTATTCTTTGCTATGATTCGTGAACGATTCCCTGTAATTGATGTATTTATCAGCACACAAGAAACGATTACCGTTTCCCATCTGAAAATAAAAGAGCAAACTTTGAAGCAGAACGACATCATTATTCCGAACAAGTTCAGAGAATCTATGATGAAGCACAAACCTATCATGACGGTAAATGGGTCATGTTTGAACCGACCGATACATCCATGTTTCATGATTTGAAAACCAAACAGGAAGCTGCCATCCATGCAAAGGAAATGGCTGGACACAGAACCATCCAGCCATTTCCTTTTTAGGTTTTACGCACGTCCCTGTTTGCGTGTCAAGATAATCCCAACGATTGCTCCTATCAAAACAATTGGTGCCAATCTGACAAACAGATATTCAAATACATGAAAAGCTACCGCGAAAACAGCCATTTCAGGATCATGGTAATTCCAGCCTAAGTAGGGGCTTTTTAATTTAACCAGGACTGAAAAAACCGTTACTGTCACTACACATAGCACGATAAGCGCCCAATGAAGCATTTGCCTTCTTGCAGCCTTTCTTCGCGCAAACTGTAGGTTTATTACCTCCAATTTCTCATAAATCGTTGTGAAATCATCCGCCTTTTGCGCAGCAACCGTTTCCCCAAGCAAAGTACTTACAGGTGTTTCAAGCACTTCTGATATGGAGATTAACAGATCAGAATCAGGAACCGACAATCCGTTCTCCCACTTAGAAACTGTTTGCCGCACTACATTTAACTTGACAGCCAGCTCCTCTTGCGAAAGCCCTTTTGATTTTCTGATGGCTTTGATATTTTCGTTCAGCATTTGGAATAACCTCCTTTCCTCCATTGCTGCCACCATTATATGAAAAACTGCCCGTTGCTGCAAGCAACGCCGATTAACATTCAAGATTTTCCGCTTTGTTTATTGGCTCTTCGCCTATCTCTTGCGGAGAGGATGTTTGCAGAATTTTACCAAGCTCCTACGGCTGGTCTACCATCCCCATAAATACCGGCGCACCAGAATCCATATCCATAATCAGATACAGGAAGGAACGGTCAAAATGCACGACCGGCTTATCCGGCATAAACGCTGTCCCTGCCGCAATCGCACCCATCGTTGCCGCGGCAGCCTCCGTGCCCTCTTCCGCAACGGAAATCACCGCTTCCTGCAAGACAAAGCTCAGATACAGGTTTTCATCCTTGGAAGATTTGCCAAGCAGCGTCAAATCCGCCTTCTCTTCGTCAAACGCTTTTTGAACGCCCATTTGTTTCAGAGCGTCATTCAGGGTCATCCTGCATCGTGCGTCAAACTTCGGAAGCGCCAGCTCCACATCCTTATCCTGCCTGCTATTGATTAACGCCGCTAATTTTTCTGCATCATACGCCGCATACCAGTCCCGGATCGATGTATCCCCGGTCGGCATCACCGCTACAAAGGCAAAATTGCTGTCCTTATAAGGCATGACAACGCCCTGCGCATCTTCATTTTTAAAATAACCGCACGAATAGTTCATCGCGTGCATCATATCCGCTTTTACCGTCGTCCCGTCATCCAGCCGAAAAACACCCTCGCCTGTTGACTCTCCCTGGAACTGCTGCTGCCAGTCTGCATGAAAATACAGCGCGTTTACCAGCGCAAGCCTTGTCTCCTTATCCAGCTTTTTATCCAGCAGCTTTGGAATCAGCCCGTTTGTACGGTTATCCACCCATTTGTTAATCTTATTTTTTACCGCGTTGGTGCCAAGCTCCTCCGCCTGGTACACATCCGACAAAAGCTTTTTTTTCGCTGTATCCAGCCATTTTTTCTTGACGGTAAATTCCTTGTCCATCCATGCGGAATTGGCAATCGTAAGCTGTGTACCGCCATTTTTCTGCGGCAGCGTATCCATCAGGCTTTCCGAGAGCTCCAGTGTATTGCTGCCGAGGACATTGTCAAATTCTTTTTTTGTTGTCCCTTTTGCGCCGTTTGCTACCATGCTAAGAGTTACGTATGCGGAGACTGGAGACATTACTGGATTTTTTTCTTCCAGATACTGTCCCATCAGTTCATAGCCGAATTGCTGTACTTTTTGCGTGGAAGTTTTTGCATCTGCTGATTTTTCTTTTGCCTGCGCTGTGAAGTGCCCTTTGCCTGATGCTGGTGATGCGGACATGCCTGCGAATGCGGCGGCTGCTATGGCGAGTGCCAGTATTGAGGTTGTTAGTGTTTTTTTCATGATAAGAATACTCCTTTCTTTTTGATCTTGGGAATCCAGAGTTGTAGTTTTTTGGGTGGATGCTGAATTTTTTTTGGTGGAAGGACGCTGGAGGAAGGGGCGCGGGGCTTGCTTCCTGTTCCGGTTCCAAAATGT
>CAMUPC010000290.1 GCA_947090545.1 uncultured Eubacterium sp.
GGGCTTCTTAACCTTCTGGAACGGACGCCGCCAGAGCGTGCCAATCCCCTCTCCCGGCGTCCTCCTTTCGACATCCCCATAAAAATATCCCCCTAGGTGGCTTGCAGGACATAACAGAATATGGGAAAATAAACCCTATATAAAAAAGAAAGGCACATAATACAATGAAAAAACTTCTCATCAGCCTGTGGCTATCCGCCACGGTATTTTTATGCACCGCCTGCGGCAGCACCCCCTCCGTTCAGGAGAACATAAAAGCAGATCCACCCCCACAGTCTGTCCTTGTCTACGGAAGCAACGATTATACAAGAATCAATCCCGCAATGGACGAGCACGGAGAAATCAATATCCTGCTGTTTAACGGGCTGACCGCGCATAACGGCAAAAACGAAGTCGTCCCGTGCCTGGCAAAGCGCTGGGAGTTTGACGAGAACACAAATACCTATACATTTTATTTGCAGGAGCATGTAAAATGGCATGACGGAGAAGCATTTACCGCCGAGGATGTGAAGTTTACCATCGATGCGGTCAGGAACCCGGAAAATGGGTCGGAAAATGCGCCGAATTATGAAGATATCGTGCAGATCCGTGTGATCGACGATTATACGGTGGCGTTTCAGCTCGAAGCGTATCATGCAGCGTTTTTAGATTATATGGCGCTTCCGATCTTGCCCGCGCATTGTCTTGCTGGTGAGGATATGCAGGAGTCAGAGTTTTTCCGCCATCCGGTCGGTACAGGCCCATACAGGCTCAAACGCTGGGAGGAAGGGCAGGCGATTGTGCTGGAAAAAAATGAGGACTATTTTTTAGAGAAGGCAAAGATCAGCCAGATTGTGTTTAAAATTGTCCCGGATGATACGGTGCGCGCGGTACAGATGGAGGCTGGGGAGCTTGACCTTGCGCTGCTTGCGCCGAAGGATGCGCAGTCTTTTGCGGGCAGAGAAGCGTATACGTGCTATGATATGAAAACCTCTGATTATCGCGGGATATTGTTTAATTTTCAAAATGCGTACTGGCAGAAAAACAAAGACCTGATCCCGGCGATCTGCTATGCGCTGGATAAAGAGGCGATGGTGGATGCGATTCTGCTGGGGCACGGGGAAGCGGCTTACAGCCCGCTGCAACGCAACCGCTATTGCTATGACGGCGCGCAGCATTATGATTATAATCCAAAAAAAGCAAGGCAGATACTGGAAGAGGCGGGCTGTACGATGGGAAGCAGCGGTTTTTATGAGAGGGATGGTGAGGAAGTTGGGTTTGTGCTTAGTGTCGGCGCAGGCGACCAGGTGCGTGCGGATCTGGCGCAGGCGGCGGCGCAGCAGCTAAGGGAAGCAGGTATCCAATGTACGGTAGACATTCCGGTGCAGGTGGACTGGGAAGGGCAGATGGCGTATTTGATCGGATGGGGCAGCCCGTTTGATGCGGACGACCATACTTATAAGGTGTTTGGCACGAAAAAAGCGGCGAATTACAGCGGATATTCCAATAAGGATGTTGACAAATGGCTTGTGAAGGCACGCCAGTCGCCGGATGAAAAGGTGCGCGCAAAGGCTTACGCACAGTTTCAGGAAGCGCTTGCCAAAGACCCGGCATTTGCGTTTTTGTGCTATGTGGATGCCGCTTATGTAGCAAAATCCGGGGTCAGGGGGATCGCGGAGGATACGGTGATGGGGCACCATGGCGTTGGGATTTTCTGGAATGTAACGGAGTGGACGATTCAATGACAGAGCCATTAGAAACAGAGCCATTAGAATTGGAAGTGAAGCATTTATCGGCAAGCTTTCAGACACCGCAGGGAGAAGTACAGGCAGTGCGGGATGTCAGCTTTTGCCTGTACCCGGGAGAAGTGCTTGCCATCGTAGGGGAATCTGGCTGCGGAAAAAGCGTGTTGTGCAAAAGTATTTTAAAGCTGCTGCCTGCGTCCGCAAAGATCCGTTCGGATGGAATCTTCATACGCGGTACGGATATCAGCGGGTACGGGGAGCGTGAGATGTGCCGGATACGGGGAAAAGCGGCGGCGATGATCCCGCAGGATGCGATGGCTTCGCTGAATCCGACCATTGCCGTTGGCGCCCAGATTGCGGAAGCAGTCCGTGTGCACCAGCCCTCCCTTTCTAAAAAAAGCATCCAGGAAAAAGTAGAGGAGCTTTTGCGGATGGTAGGAATCGAACATCCAAAAGAGCGGAACATGCAGTATCCGCACCAGTTTTCCGGCGGAATGCGCCAGCGTGCCGTGCTTGCGGCAGCGCTTGCGGCAGATCCTTGGATTTTATTTGCGGATGAGCCGACGACGGCGCTCGATGCGGCGGCGCAGGCAAAGATCCTGAACCTGCTGGATACACTGCGCCGCAGGCTTGGCATGGCGGTCGTCTTTGTCACGCACGACCTGGGCGCGGCTGCAAGGCTTGCCGACCGTGTTGCGGTGATGTATGCCGGAAAAATCATAGAAACCGGGACAGCGCAGGAGATCTACCATGATCCGAGGCATCCGTATACGTGGGGGCTTCTGCGTTCACTGCCGGCATTTTCCAGGGGGAAGGATACGCTGCCGGTTATCCCAGGTACTCCTCCGTCGCTGCTGCATCCGCCGAAGGGAGATGCGTTTGCGTGCCGCAATCCCTATGCCCTGGGCATTGACTATGAGATGGAGCCGCCAGTGTGTGCCGTCAGCAGTACGCATAATGCCGCGTCATGGCTGCTGGATGCGCGCGCGCCACAAAATATTACGTTTCAAATGCCGCAAATACCGCAAATGCCAGAACATGCGTGCCGTCGGCAGGAGGAGCCTTTACAAAATAAGGAAAAAGAGCTGCTTTTGGATGTGCAGCATTTGACACACTGCTTTGCGTTTGGGAAAAAGCCGCCAATCCAGGCGGTTCGTGATGTTTCCTTCCAGATCTATCAGGGAGAGGCTTTTGGGCTGATTGGGGCGTCGGGCTGTGGGAAATCTACCGTGGCACGCTGTGTTATGAACCTGTATGCGCCAACGGGCGGCAGGATTTTCTATCAGGGGCTGGACAGCGGCGATGCAAAGGTATTTCGCAGGCACAAACGCATGATGCAGCGGACAAGGCAGATGATTTTCCAGGATGCAGGCGCAAGCCTGAACCCGCGGATGAAGGTGTGCGAGATTATTGCGGAGCCGCTGAAGATCCATCGGATCAAGCCAAAAAGAGGGTCGTACCGTGCGGAAGCGGCATTTCAAATGAAGTATACCGGGCTGGACGAACGGTTTTTGGACGCGTATCCGTCAGAATTGTCCGGCGGGCAGCGGCAGCGTGTGGCAATTGCCAGGGCGCTTGTGACGGAGCCTCGGCTTCTCGTGGCAGACGAGCCGATTGCATCGCTGGATGTATCGATGCAGGCGCAGATTGTCAATTTGCTAAAGCATCTGCAAAAGGAGCATGGATTTTCGTTTTTGTTTATTGCCCATGACCTGGCGGTTGTGGAGTTTTTGTGCGACCGGGCGGGCGTGATGAATCACGGAAGGCTGGTTGAATGCGCTCCGGTAAAGGAGCTGTTTGCACATCCGCTGCACCCTTATACAAAATCGCTGCTGTCAGCGATCCCGATTCCAGACCCGGCGAAGGAGCGCCAAAGACAGCATGTAGAGTTTTTAGAAGAAGCGTTTGACGGTGACGGGATCTGGATACAGGCTGCGCCGGAGCATTTTGTATACAAGCAGGAGGGAGTTTTGTGAGCATTGGAAAATTTTGTTATTTTGCAAAAAAGCTGTTTCTTTTCCTGTTTAGCGTATGCTGCCTTACGACAGCCGTGTTTTATATTTCCAGGCTTGCGCCGGGAGACCCGCTGGCAGCTTATTATGGAGACCATGTGGAGAAGATGGGAAGGGACGAGCGTGCGCGGGCGGAAAAGAGGCTGGGCATTCACGAGCCGGTATCCGTGCAGTATATCCGCTGGCTGGAGCGTGCGGCGCAGGGGGATTTTGGGATTTCTTACAAATATAAAATGAATGTGGCAGAGGTGATCCGCGCCCGTGCCGGCAATACGCTTCTGTTAGGCGGGATTGGATTTGTGCTGGTGTTTGTGCTGGCGCTTTTTTTAGGCGTTTTGTGTGCGCGGCGCCAGGGGAGCCTTATGGACCGCGTGCTGTGCAAAGCCGGCACGGTTACGAGCTGTATCCCGGAGTTTTGGCTGTCCTTTGTGCTGATTCTTATTTTTGCGGTAAAATTACGGTGGCTGCCGAGCAGCGGTGCCTATACGATCGGAAAAGAGCACTGCCTGTCTGACCGCCTCCGTCACCTGGTTCTGCCGCTGTCTGTTGTCGTGCTCAGCCATCTGTGGTACTACGCATACCTGATCCGCACCCGGATTTTGGAAGAGCTGCGCCTTTCTTATGTGCTGTTTGCAAAAGCAAAGGGCGTGCCGTCTAAGAGCGTGCTGTATCGGCACTGCCTAAGGAATGTGCTGCCGTCTTATCTTAGCCTGATGGCGGTATCGGTGCCGCATATTTTAGGCGGGACTTCCATGGTGGAGCTGGTTTTTTCCTATCCGGGCATCGGGACGCTTGCCTATGAAAGCGCCAGATATCAGGACTATAACCTGCTGATGCTGTTATGCATCCTGTCCGGGGTGCTTGTGATGCTGTGCAGTATGGCAGCGCAGATGATCAATGAAAGGATCGATCCGCGAATGCGGCTGGGAAAGTCCAGCTAAGAAATGTCAATGGGTAAAATGAAAAATGTTTAAAAAGTTT
>CAMUPC010000291.1 GCA_947090545.1 uncultured Eubacterium sp.
CCCCCCCCCCCCCCCCCCCCCCCCCCCCCCCCCCCCCCTTCCTCCAGCGTCCCACCCAGACAAACCCCCGCACCCCCACCCACCCCAAAATTTTCCCAATTTTCCTGTTTCCTTTTCACATATTTCATGGTATACTACTATAGATTCTGCCCCTTTAGCAAGTTATCACACAAAAGCGGGCACCCCCCTCTCAACATCAAAAAACGCCAAAACTTGGCAGAATGGAGTTGTATTTATGAATGTTTCATCTATTTTAATTATGGCAGCAATTGTCTGCTATCTCGGACTTATGCTCGTCATCGGGTTCCATTTTTCCAGGACTAACACATCTACGGATGATTTTTACCTGGGCGGCAGGAAGCTTGGCCCGTTTGTTACCGCTATGAGCGCGGAAGCAAGCGATATGTCGAGCTGGCTGTTAATGGGGCTTCCTGGAGTCGCCTATCTGTCGGGGATCTGCGACGCGGCTTGGACTGCGATCGGGCTGGCGCTTGGGACGTGGCTGAACTGGTTTTTTGTATCCAAAAAAATCCGCCGCTACAGTCACCAGATCGGAGCTATTACAGTGCCGGACTTTTTTTCCAAACGCTACCATGATAAAAACATGCTCAACTGTATCGCTGCGATTGTCATTGTCATCTTTTTTATCCCGTATACGGCAAGCGGCTTCGCGGCATGTGGCAAGCTGTTTTCCACTCTGTTCGGCGTGGATTATATGGCGGCTATGGTAATCTGTGCCGTAATTATTGTCGCTTATACGGCGCTGGGCGGTTTTTTGGCAGCTTCTACAACCGACCTGATTCAAAGTATTGTCATGACCGTAGCGCTTGTGACAGTTGTATTTTACAGCGGCAGTATTGCCGGCGGCTTTGACGCTGTGTTGGAAAATGCCAAAGCGCTGCCTGGCTACCTGTCTTTTACAAATACATATGATGCTGCCGCTGGCGCCGCAAAACCTTACGGAATCATAACGATCTGTTCGATGCTTGCCTGGGGGCTTGGGTATTTTGGGATGCCGCATGTGCTGCTGCGTTTTATGGCGATCGAGGATGAAAACAAGCTGACTACTTCCAGAAGAATTGCTTCTGTATGGGTTATCATCTCTATGGCTGTCGCTATCTTTATTGGTGTATGCGGGCTTGCGGCAAGTAAAGCAGGAGCCATCGACACGCTGTCAGGCAGCGATTCTGAGACGATTATTGTAAAGATTGCGGGCCTGTTAAGCTCTCATGGCGCTGCCGCCGCGATTTTAGCCGGCATCATCCTCGCAGGCATCCTCGCCGCTACCATGTCTACGGCAGACAGCCAGCTTTTAGCCGCTTCCTCCAGCGTGTCCCAAAACTTGCTGCGTGATACGTTTGGCATTCAGATGAGTGAAAAGGCTTCGCTTGCTGCTGCACGAATTACGGTTTTGTTTATTAGCATTATCGCTGTGTTTCTTGCCAGAGATCCGTCCAGCAGCGTTTTTGGCATCGTAAGCTTTGCCTGGGCAGGCTTTGGCGCGGCATTCGGCCCGGTTATGCTCTGCGCGCTGTTTTGGAAGCGCAGCAATAAATACGGCGCGTTTGCCAGTATGCTTTCGGGTGGAATTATGATCTTTGTATGGAAGTATCTGGTGCGCCCGATGGGTGGGGCTTTGGATATTTATGAGCTGCTGCCGGCATTTCTGATCGCACTGGCTGTCAATATCGTGGTATCGCTGCTGACGGAAAAGCCGGATGCTTCGATTGAAGCGGAATTTGAACGTGCCTTAAACCGTTAAAACTTGCAGAAGCGTACACAACGCTGTTCTGTTTCTTAATTAAAAATCCAGCCTGCGGTTTATTTGCGCGGCTCCTGGGCTATCGTTCCCAAGCCACCCAATAACTACAGGCTGGATATTTTTCTACAACTGGCAGTACAGCAGGTTATCCTTTAGTTCTTCGGTAATCTCGCCGCCCGCCTTTTGATATTTGTCATAAAGTGCCGTTAATCTTTGCTCTCTCTTCGCCTGGTCACGCTCAAACTTTGGTATCGAGATCTGATACATCGGGTTGATCTTTAATGCCGAGCGAATCTCTTTCGCAAACGGGCAGTATACGATCAGTATTTCACGTGCTACTTTATTCAGGCGGAAGCTGCCCTTGGATTCATAGCTGATCCATCCCTGGTAATCCTTGACGAATACCTCGCGGTAATTATTTTTCGCACGCTGGATCGCGGTTTTCAGCTTATCCTTTGCATCCGTGGACAGGTCGCGGTTTTTGCGGTAAAACTGCAAGTAGTCGCAGTATTCTGAAGTCAGTGATTTTTCGCGGATATCGTTCCAGCGCACACCCTGGATCTTGCGGCACATCTCCCAACGGTATCTGGCAACCGTCTCGACCATCATATCCTCCAGGTTTGCCGCCGTAAAGATCGGGAACAGGAACCGTGCGCGCGTATCGCGGCGTTTGTCGGCTGTCTCCTGCCACATCATCGCCCTCGTTCCTGCGTTCGGCATCAGGATCATATCCGGCAGCACTTCCTTCATCAGCATTTCATGGCTTAAAATGTCATTTGCCGCATTCGTAAAGTTGACCTCGCGGTAAAACGCGGAAAAATCGATCTTGCGTATTTTATTCAGCTCTTCTTCCAGCCGTTCTACGGTAACCGCCATCTTATCAAGCGTATTAATCAGGTCATATTCACATAGAATCGGGCAAAACGTCGTAATCTTGCCATAGGTGATCCGGTTTGCGGAGCTGAACATATTCATAATCTCAAAACGTACCTTTTCCTTCTGGTCGTTCTGCATCTTCTTTACCTGCGCGTCTGTTAGGTCGCCGTTTTTGCGCTGCTCCAGCAGGTAAGCAAGGTAATCCAGCTCAAATTCGTTTTTGGACGGTTCGTTGCGCCCAAAATAAATGCTGCGCAGCCACGTATAGACCGTATATACCCGGTCCGATTTAAACTGCCTGAGGCGCCCGGTCATATCATACAGTGCCTTGGCATTTTCTTCCCCCGCCATTTTGGTGTCCATAAAACCAAAGTTTAAAAACATCTCGATAATCGGCGAGGCACCGTCCTCATTTTCAATCATCTGCATAAAGACTTTGTAATAAATCTCATAAAACAGCGGTGCGATCTGCTTCCTTATTTTATAGGCAGACTGATCGGTAGACGTCATATCCGGCAGGCTGCGGTATGCTTCCACCTGCGCTCTGAACTGATCAGCTTCTTCCTTCCCGATCTGCCCAAAGTCCATAATATGCTTCAGGCAGTCCTCCGTAAGCACATCCACTTTCTTGGACAACTGCGCCGACGCCGCGTTTTCAAAATCGTATTCCTCATACTGTTTGACACGCGCCTTTATCAGAGACGGCTCATAAATCTGAATCCTGCGGATAAACTCTGATAAGAAGGAAAGCTCCTGCCTGACCGGGGCAATATCCAGATGCCGTTTCCCGCAGCGGACCGCAAGATCAAAATACAGATGGAAAATATCATTCTCAGATTCCGACAGCAAAATCTCCTTATGGTCTGACAAATACGTCACCATCTCCCCGATCCCAAGCATCACGCGGTGCATCTGCGCGGACGCTTCCATAATCACGCCGACGCACAGGCTGTCGTCTTTGACCATCATCTGGATATACTCTTTCAGCACATTCTGGATCAGGCTGACGCTGCTGTTCACTTCCCACGCTTCCGCCTTATGCTTCATCTCCAGCATATTAAAATAATCGATCTGCGGAAATACCTGCTCATCCAACTGGTAGCTGTTGCAAAACGTTTTATAGTCATTGTAAACCGTCTGCACAAACGCATGGAACTGCCCGACCCGTTTTTGAAGCTGCGTATACAGCACAAACACCTTATGGCGCTGCTCGATTGCTGTCTTTAAAAACACAATCCGGTAGCGCTCATTTGCTGCCAGGATATGTTTTAAATCATCCGCGTTTTTGCACGGAATCGGGGCAATCGCCGTATCCTCTCTTGTAATATAGTCGCAAATAAACCAATCTCTTTCAATAATACCGATAATGGCATTCTGGCCAAGCACGACCTCGGCAAAGCCAAACTTCTGGATCACGGAACCTGACTGGATCAGATACCATTCTTTTACCTTGTCTTTTCTTTTTGCAATTCGTTTTCCTTTTTGTATTTTGATTACTTCCATACTAACTCCTGCCGCCTTCTCTCCTTGATTCTCCGGCGCGTATTTGGTATGTGGGATGTACGCGCTGGATCTGAATATCTGCTCTGCGGAAATGGTTTGCAGAAAACAGAGTATCTATTACTATATTAACGGTGTTTTTGAGATATTGCAAGATATTTCGGTAATCGTTGGGAGATTTCTGTGGTGTGTTTGCGGGGGGAGGGGGGAGTGCGGGGGGACGCTGGAGGAAGGGGAGCGGGGCTGGTTATCGCAAGCTCTAAGCAAATGATGGCTTACAGGCTGTGCATTGGGTGAATCAGCCTGTATCAGAACCATAGCGTTATAAAAGCACCCTAAAATAAGCTTTGTACACTGCGTACCGTTCGTTTATGTAGAATTCTCGAAAACCAGCCGGGAGAGGGGATTGGCACGCCCTGGCTGCGGCCTTGGAAGAAGGTTTAGAAGCCCTTAGCATCCTGCTCGATCACCCAGGGGCGAAGCCAAGCGGCACCTTTAGC
>CAMUPC010000292.1 GCA_947090545.1 uncultured Eubacterium sp.
TCTTAACCTTCTGGAACGGACGCAGCCAGGGCGTGCCAATCCCCTCTCCCGGCGTCCTTCCCTCAAAAACCCCCCTACTGGCTCATCGTAAAAAGAATCTCCTGATTTTTCTTCTCAAACAACTCTTCCCTGCGAATCACCGTATATTTCACAGACCTGCTTTTCATCCTGCGAAAATACCCCCTAAGGCTCTCCGCCGCTTCTGTCAGGCTTTGATACCCAACACTAAATTCATCCGGCACGACAAGGCATTCCACACTGCCTGTATCCAAATAATACGCCGCCTGCGTCGAATTCCCTATCCCGTATACCACCGCGCCATGCAGGTTATTAGCTGCCGCCTGCTCCGCTGCTTTGATCAGGCTGTTGTCATCCAGCGCGATCACGATATCCACCTCAGGCTTATTTTCCAGAGGATTTTCCCCCGTTTGTGCAGAAGAATCCACACCTACCCAACTGCACTCGATGCCTGTATCCTGGAGGATCTCTTCTACCCCCTGCTTACGGCTGTTCATCGCCTGCGGTTCGTCTGCTTTGATCAGGATACCATATGTCTTTCCTGACAGGTTTCCGCAGTAATCTTGTGTAAGCTCCTCAGCAAGCGCTCTGCCCATCGCGGCGTGGTCTGGCTCCACAGATGGAAACAGGGATTGGTCGTGCTCCATGGATGCCGTGCATTGTACAAGCATAACAGGAACCTTCTTATCAATCCGCTTTAACTGCTGCTCCAGATCTTCGCCCGGCACAGGCTGCACGATGACCGCATCTGAGCCAAGCTCAATCTCACGTCTGATCGTGCTGATCTGTTCGTCTGCTGTCAGTACGTTTGGGGTACTGGCGACTACGAGTTCTACTTTATGGTCCTGTGCCGCCATTTTCAAGCCATACCGAAACGCTGCCCACTGTGTATTCTCCGCATCCTGGATTACGACAGAGATCTTGCGGTACTGCTTGCTGTTTTTCTCCATAAGCATTGCAACCGCCATCAGTATTACCATAACTGCCAATACTGCTTCTATTACATGAAACCATTTTCCGCTGCTATTCATATCGATCCTACATCCTGCTTTCATTGTCCGACATTTCTTCCCTGCTGTATATATGCCCCATCTCCAGCTTCTTCCTGTTTTCCTCGGTATAAGGTACGGCAGGGATGCAGACCGACACGGTCGTCCCCTCATCCGGCTCGCTCTCTACGAGCAGCCCGTATTCCCTGCCAAAAAGAATCTGAATCCGGTTGTTGACATTCACAAGCCCGACGCCTGACCCGTGCTTATGAATCCGGTTGCTGTCCGTCAGCACAAGGTTGACCTCTTCCTCAGACATGCCGACGCCGTTATCTGCTACGGATAGGATGATATTGCCGTCCTTAAGCCTTGCAGATACTTTGATCTCTCCGCAGTCATCCATGCCGTCCATTCCATAATTGATCGCATTTTCCAGGATTGGCTGCAAGACCAGCTTGACCGTACAGCAGGCATACACTTCTGGCTCTGCGTCAAAGGTAATCGTAAAGCTGTTCTTGTAGCGGACTTTTTGTATATTCATATAGCTTTTCGCATGTTGCAGCTCATCCTTGACCGTAATAATCGTGCGCCCTTTGGACAGGCTGATGCGAAACAGCTTTGCAAGCTCTGAGATCATAAATACCGCATCGTCGTTTCGTTCGCCTTCGATCATCCATGTAATGGAGTCCAGCGCGTTATACAGAAAATGTGGATTAATCTGGCTTTGCAGCGCATCCAGCTCGCTTTTTCTGCGTTCTGTCTGTTCGAGCACTATCTTTTTCATCAGCCCGTCGATCTGCTCATAGGAACGCTGGATCGAATAGCCCAGATAACGGATCTCCTGAGAGCCGCCAATATAGATCTCCGGCTTTTTGCCTGCTTCATATTCTGTCACGGACTCGTTTAATTTTAAAATCGGGCTGGATATCCTGACGGAAATCACACGGTTGATCACGACCAGCATCATAGCCATTAACAATATCAGAATCACGATAAAATACCGGATATCATACATGCCCTGGTTAAACGTCGTATAGGGGATAATGCCCACGAGCTTCCACCCGGTATAGCTGATCGTGTTTACGATCACCTTGCGTTTTTCTCCTTTGAATCTCTCTTCGTAGACTCCGTCTTTGTACTTTGCAGCCTGAATGCTGTTTTCATAGGCAATCCCCTTGCTGATCTGGATCTGCCTGTTGTGATAGATAATCTGCCCGTTGCCGTCGCACAAATAATAATACTGCCCGTTATTTAACGCATTGATCTTTTTCATCATGCGCGAAATGCTCGAATAATCCATATCAACCAGCAGCACCCCCGCCATAGGGATGCCGTGGTCTGTCAGTTCTACGACGCGGCTTAGGGAAATGACCCAATAATACCGCTGGGTATGGTCGTCAAACAGGTTCTGGATATGCGGCGTGGAAAAATGCATATTCGCCACTTCCCCAAAAGCCTTTTGATACCAGTCCTGCCTTGTGACATCAGGATCTTCCTTTTGCAGCGCTACTGGTTCTGCCGCGATCAGGCTCCCGTAATGGTTATAGACAGCGATACTGCGCAGGTTCCTGCTGTTTGCCTCATATAAGAGGTTCATTCCCTTTTGGATATCGTTATCCTGGCTGGAAAAATCATTTTCTTTTATTACATTATAGTAGACGGCATCTGATATCTGCCTCATGCTGACCAGATAATCCTCCAGGCTTTCCCCGGTCTGTTCCATCAGCTTCTTCGTGCTTTGGATAATATCATGCTTGGAAGCCGCTGAAAACCGAAGGTACATCACGATCCCAAGTACCAGCATGATCGAAGCCGACATAATGGAAAACGCAGCCATAATGGTTGACTGCATCTTTCTTGGCTTTGATTTATGATTCACGTTCTGAATGCTCCGTTCTGTATTTGGAAGGCGATACGCCAAACCGTCTTTTAAATACATAGCTGAAATAATTCGGGTCTGTATAACCGACTTTTTTTGCGATCATATAGCTTTTTTCATTCGTTTCGATCAGCAGGCACGACGCCCTGTCCATCCGGTAATCTGTCAGATAGCTGATAAAAGAGCTTCCTGTTTCCTTTTTAAAGATCGTTGAAAAATACGAATTGGACACCCCAAGCAGCTCGCAGACGCAATCCAGGGAAAGCTCCTCGTTTTCATAATTATTGTGCACATATTCCTGCGCCCTTTGCACAAAAGACTTCGTCGAGCTGTTCCTGTCGCTGATAATCGTTTTGCGAAATGCAAGGCACTTGTCAATCAGCCATTCGCGCAGCGCATCCGGCTCCATATCCAGCAGCCTGCTGTAAAGCCTTCGGATATCTCCTGAAAACTCATCCATCGTAATATCGTTATTGACCGCAAACCGATAAAAAGCGCTGATCAGCTCCATCATATCAATATAATACTGCTCCAGCGATTTCTGCGGAAAAGAAGTATGTTCCAGATACTGTCCTGCCGCTTCCCGTACCTCTTCCTCGCTGCCAAGCCGTATCTTCTTAAACAACGCGGACAGCTCATCCTCCAGCCCGTTTCTTCTGACCGATTTCTGCGGCGCAATTTCCTCCAGGTTAATCGCCTTGCACACGCCATAAATACCCCGGTAAGAAACCGCCTCCCTTGCACTGCCATAAGACTGCGGCAGCTCCATCATATCCGCACATGCCTGTCCGATCCCAATTGTCACAACCGCGCCGATCATGCGCCTGGCATATTTGCAGAAACGGTCGCAATCATCGGTTAATTCTGAAATCTCTGATTTGCTCTTTAGCTGTGTAATCAAAATCGTATTGCCAAGATAGGAAAAGCATTTTGCCTTCCACTTTTCCTTGAGGTGCTCCTCTGCCTGTTTATGTACCGATGTGGACAAAAGCATCGGGTTGATCTGCTCCGGCACCTGGCTGGATGAGGTATGGATCACCAGGCAGCTAAAATAAGGGCCTGGGAAATCAAGCTGGTAATCCAAAAGATACCCTGGTATCTCCTCTTTTGGCACCCGCCCTTCGATTAAAGCGGCATAAAAATCTGCCTGAAGCAGGGGAAGGGATTCCATATAATATTTCTGCAAGATCTCGACATTGCGTTTTTCACTGATCTCCTGGTCAAGCTTGCTCTTAAGCTTTGTAAATACGTCGGTCAGTTCGGCGGAATTGATTGGTTTTAGGACATATTCCTCTACTTCGAGATGGACTGCTTCTTTTGCGTATTCAAACTCATCAAATCCGGTAAAGAAAAGGATCTTTGCTGCGGGGTATTCGGCTTTGATGCGGTTGGAGAGTTCCAAGCCGTCCATGTATGGCATACGGATGTCTGTCATAATGACGTCTGGCTGAAATTCTTCTACCATTTCAAATGCTTTTACACCGTTGCAGGCGTAGCCGATGACGGAAAAGCCGAGGGTTTGCCAGTTGATTTTTTTCATGATTGCTTGGATGACTTCTTCTTCGTCGTCTACCAGGAGTATTGTGTATTTATCCATGCTGTTTTATCCTCGTGTAACTTGGTGATGTTTTTTGTGGGGTGTATGGTGGGAAGGACGCTGGAGGAAGGGGAGCGGGGCTGGCTTCCTGTTCCGGTTCCAAAATGTAA
>CAMUPC010000293.1 GCA_947090545.1 uncultured Eubacterium sp.
AACCTTCTGGAACGGACGCAGCCAGGGCGTGCCCATCCCCTCTCCCAGCGTCCTTTCCTGAAGTATCTCCCCCTACTGCCGCACATAATAAAAACTTACCTTTTGGCACAATTCTTCACCTCCAGCATACTTACATCAATTCACGTTTAATTCTAAAGGTTGCCAGCAGAAGGCTTGCGCTTGCGAATCGTACATGATATAATAAACAAGCATGGAGCTGCAAATCAGTAAATGGAGTTACATAGAAAAGAGAATACAGAAATGAAAGCCAGAACAATAAAAAAAGCAGCAATAATGATGCTTCTGTCAGCAGCAACTCTGTTATGCAGTGCCTGCGGTGCCGCACGTTCAAAGAGCGTAACCGCGCAGAAAAGCAAAGACACCTTTACAGCGTCGAACCAGGAGAAGCAGCAGGATGCATTTACGGCAGCAGATCAGGAAGGCGCACTTGCAGCGGCGGATCAGCAGGCGCAGAGCACCGAGGGGCTTCCAGACACAAAAGAAGCTTATTATATGATTACAAAGCATGATGTTTATAACCGTCAGATTACCCTGATGTCCTTGACAGGAGGGGAGCCGATCTGTTATGAATATACGGACGGCACCGAATTTTTCGACAAATACGGGAATTATACGCTGTCTGAGGACTTTAGTGAAGGGAAGCTGGCTGTGATTGAGCGTATGAACTCAAATGATACGCTTGGAGCGATTGCGTTTACGGATGAGACGTGGGATTATGAGGATGTCAGCAATTATACGATTGATTCCGGGAAGAGCCGGATTGACATTGCGGACACGGCTTACAGGATTGACGCTGAGGCTAAGGTGTTTTCTGAGGGAGAGCAGGTAGAGCTGTATACGATAGGAGATAGCGATGTTTTAAATGTATACGGTATTGGGCGTACGGTATATGCGATTGTGGTAAAGACCGGGCATGGAACGCTGTCGCTGACAAATACGGAGCTGTTTGAAGGCGGCTGGGTGAATCTTGGGACAAAGGTGTACGCGAAAATTACAAAAGATATGACGATGGAGCTGCCTGAAGGGGATTATGAGTTTGCGGTTGCCAACGATGGATATGGAGATTCCGGGCAGGTGCGTATCCGGCGGGATATGGTTACGACGATTGACCTGAATGATTATAAGGGGGAAGGCCCTAAGATGTGTAAGGTGACGTTTGATGTGGGCGTCTCAGGGGCTGTTGTAACGGTAAACGGCAAAAAGGTTAACCATAAAAAGCCGATGGAGCTTCGCTACGGCGTCTATAAGCTTGGGGTCTACGCGGAAGGCTATGATGCATGGACGAAGCAGCTTGTAGTCAATTCACCGAAGGCAAAGATTGAGATTTTATTAAGCAGCCAGACGGGTGTTTCGTCTGAGGAAGGCAGCAGTACGGATACAGACAAAAGCAGCACGAAAAAGGATACGGACAGCGGATCGAAGCAGGCTACATCAAACAAAAGCCATAACCGGGCGGGATCGAAGGCAGGCTCGCTTACAAGCGGCAGCGGCGGCTCGTCCGGCAGCACAACAGACCAGAGCACCAGCAGCGCTCTTGCAAACGCGGCGTTAAGCTCCTCGCTTGCAAGCATTATTACAGGAGGGGATTCCACCGATTATCTGGACACGCTGTCAGGGCTGGTGGATTCGCTGGACAGGCTGAATGGCTCTAGGAAGAATAACGATTCTGATGAGCAGGACAGCCAGGATTAATTTACGGATATTGGGGGATACGGACAAAGGCGTGCCGCTGACCTGATATGAAATAAAAACGAAATAAATGAATGGGAGGACGTAACATGGATTACAAAGAAATGTACCAACAATGGCTGGACAACCCTTATTTTGATGAGGAGACAAAAGCGGAGTTAAAAGCAATTGCAGGAAACGACAAAGAGATTGAGGACCGCTTTTACATGGATCTGGAGTTTGGTACAGCAGGGCTGCGCGGCGTGATCGGTGCGGGGACAAACCGTATGAACGTTTACACAGTCAGAAAAGCAACACAGGGGCTTGCGAATTACATCTTATCTGTAAAAGGAGAAGCAAAGGGCGTAGCGATTGCATACGATTCCAGACATATGTCGCCGGAATTTGCTGACGTGGCAGCATTATGCCTTGCTGCAAACGGGATTAAGGCTTATGTATTTGAAAGCTTAAGGCCGACGCCGGAATTATCCTATGCAGTACGCAGATTAGGCTGCATTGCCGGGATCAATATTACAGCAAGCCACAATCCGCCGGAATACAACGGCTACAAGGTATACTGGGAGGACGGCGCCCAGATTACACCGCCGCATGACAGCGGTATTATGGATGAAGTGAAGAAAGTGACCGATTATGCGTCCTGCAAGACGATGTCTTTGGATGACGCAAAGAAAGCCGGGCTGTATCAGACGATCGGTGCGGATATTGACGATCCGTACATCGAAGAGTTAAAGAGCCTCGTGCTTCACCAGGACAGCATTGACGCAGTTGCGGACAAGCTGACAATCGTATATTCTCCGCTTCATGGAACCGGAAATATCCCGGTACGCCGTGTGTTAAAAGAGCTTGGCTTTAAAAATGTGCATGTCGTACCAGAACAGGAGCTTCCAGACGGTGATTTCCCAACCGTAAGCTATCCGAATCCAGAAGCTGCGGAAGCATTCGAGCTTGGGCTGGCTCTTGCAAAAAAAGTAAATGCTGATTTGGTATTGGCTACAGACCCGGATGCAGACCGCCTGGGCGTTTATGTAAAAGACTCCAAGACAGGCGAATACCATACGCTGACCGGAAATATGTCCGGCTGCTTAATCGGCGACTATGTCATCGGACAGCGCAAGGAGATCAACGGCTCCCTGCCGGCAGACGGCGCATTTATCCGCTCGATCGTATCAACCAATATGGCAGACGCGATTGCAAAATACTATGGCATTCAGCTTGTAGAAGTTTTAACAGGATTTAAGTTTATTGGCCAGAAGATGCTGGAGTTTGAAAAGACAGGAAACGGCACTTATTTATTCGGTATGGAGGAAAGCTACGGCTGCCTGACCGGAACGTATGCAAGAGATAAGGACGCGGTTGTCGCTACCCTTGCTTTGTGTGAAGCTGCCGCATACTATATGACCAAGGACATGACGCTGTGGGATGCCATGCTTGCAATGTATGAGCGCTACGGCTACTATAAGGATCATGTAGAGTCCATTACGTTAAAGGGCATCGAAGGGCTGGCAAAGATCCAGGAGATCATGAACACACTGCGCGAGAATGCACCAAAGGAAATCGGCGGGTTAAAGGTGCTTGCCGCAAGAGATTACAAGACAGATACCATTCAGGATTTTGTAACCGGGCAGACAAGGCCGACCGGTCTGCCAAAATCCAACGTGCTGTATTATGAGCTGGAAAACGATGCATGGGTATGTGTCCGTCCGTCAGGAACAGAACCAAAAGTGAAGTTCTATATCGGCGTTAAAGGCACTTCCCTGGCAGATGCAGATGAAAAATCAGCTTCTTTGGGCACCCAGGTACTGGATATGATTAAGAAGATGATCTAATGGAAAAAACCTTGCTAAAATGCTAGAAAAATGGGCATTTCGGCTTGACAAACCGTGGAAAAGTTAGTATAAATATATTCGTAAGTATTTTGGAGTAGATGGTTCCGAGTCTTATTTTAATAACAATACTATAATGAATCCACAGGAGGAGTAGAAATGAACAAAGCGGAATTAGTTTCAGCTATTGCTGACAAAGCTGAATTATCTAAAAAAGATGCAGAAGCGGCATTAAAGGCTTTTACAGATGTTGTTGCAGAAGAGCTTAAAAAGGGTGAGAAGATCCAGTTAGTCGGCTTCGGAACTTTTGAGGTATCGGAAAGAGCGGCAAGAACGGGCAGAAATCCACAGACAGGCGAGGAGATGACAATTCCGGCATCGAAGGCGCCGAAGTTTAAAGCAGGGAAAGCATTAAAGGATTTAATGAACGAATAGATCTTCACAGGAGGGGGCTGCGTTTGCAGTCCCTTTTTGCTGGGAAATTCTGGGTGGGGTTGAGGGGAGGACGCTGGAGGAAGGGGAGAGGGGCTGGCTTCCTGTTCCGGTTCCAGAATGTAAGGAGCCCTAAGCCTTCTGCGCGACTCTGTGGCTGTGTCCGGGCGCGGCACCTAGTTCGCTCTGGCTTGCAGCCAGCAGCTAAAGGTGTCGCTTGGCTTCGCCCCTGCTTTTGCTCAGCAGAAGGCTAAGGGCTCCTAACATTCTTCCACAGTCACAGGAAGCCAGCCCCTCTCCCCTTCCTCCGGCTGTGCTTCCCAAGCTCCAAGTAAAAGTTCCTGCCGCAAAGCGCTCCTTGGAGTGGACTACGCACGCTGTATTTCGTTCTATTATGTAAGCGATTGCGAAAACCAGCCGGGAGAGGGGATGGGCGCTGTAAGCATTTGCGAAAACCAGCCGGGAGAGGGGATGGGCGCTGTAAGCATTTGCGAAAACCAGCCGGGAGAGGGGATGGGCACTGTAAGCATTTGCGAAAACCAGCCGGGAGAGGGGATGGGCACGCCCTGGCTGCGGACTTGGAAGA
>CAMUPC010000294.1 GCA_947090545.1 uncultured Eubacterium sp.
AGGATGCCTAGGGATTCTTAACCTTCTGGAACGGACGCAGCCAGGGCGTGCCAATTCCCTCTCCCAGCGTGCTCATCCCAACCCATTTGCACACCCCAACTATCACCCTTATAAACATCTTTTGGGATACGCCAACTTTGACTACAATAAGAATATAACTATCACACATTTGAGGAGATTAAGACTATACAATGAGAGAAGATTACGTACTAGCAAAAATCAAAGACCTGTTAACCGACCGCGGCTGGACACTCTACCGCCTGTCCAAAGAATCCGGCATCAGCTATTCCACGCTAAACAATACGTTCCACCGCAACAATGTCCCATCAATATCCACACTGCTGCATGTATGCGAAGGCTTCGGCATGACAATGGCTGAATTTTTCAACGAAGGCGGAACCGTAGTAAAGCAACTGACCACCACAGACCAGCAGCTTTTAATCGATTTTCACAGCCTGAAAAGAGAAGATAAAAGACTGGTCTCTGCCTATATGCAGGGATTATTAAAATCCCCTTCTGCTCCATACCCAACCGAAGCAGAACAGGCTGAGACAGCAAATCAGACATACTCCGGCGAGCTGTCTGACTGATACGTGCATTGATTTCAAAAGCTTATGCTGCATATGTTACACATCTTACACAGATCCTGCCTGCGGTTTTAAAACCGCAGAACAGGAAATGGGCAACCGTTAGAAGCTACAGGTCTACACTGCCTTCGGTTTCCCCGTTAATGACATAATACGCTTTGTGATCTTCCGGCTTCACATAGATATTGATTTCCCGAAGTTCCCCCTGGCTGCCGCTTTGCGCATAGCTTGTCCTTACTTTTTCAGAAATCGCTGACATGGATACCTCCTGCTCGCCGAACTGCAACACAATTTCTTCTTTTGGCTCCGCTTTCACTGCCGGAGTATTTATCATATTTTGGCCTACAGTATAATTTTTTGCAGATGCTCTTTTTTTCCCTTTCATTTCAATGATCCTCCTTTTGATTACTTTCAATTACTATAACCTTTTTCCAGAAAATAGTCAAATGAAATGAAAGACAGCAGCCTGGCAGCCTCCTGTGAGCCCTGCGAGTAAAAACAGTCGCCTGCCATCCGCCCAAGCTGCTGCATAAAGCGCAATTATTTTTCGTATAATAATTGCAGCTTCACAATTTCACTGGAAGAACTGCTTCCCATCAGTATTCCCAGCAAATAAGACACTACCTGCGGATCGTCGCTGCTGCCCCTGACTTCATACGATTTGCCTTTGAGCAAAAGCTCTGCATTCGCATCCGCCTCCTGGACAGACTTTACCAATACCTCTTTCCGTTTTGCTGATACTGGCTGTTTTGTAATTATTTCGATTGTATACATAATACTTCCTCCTTTACATTTGTGAGCATTAGTATGTCTCATTTCTGTAGTACCTATGCACTATTGTATCACATCTTTGGTGTGATGAAAACACTTTTAAACGACGAGTATAAAAAACCTTGTTTTTTGCACATAATAGTACTACATTAAGACAGTACATGACCACAAACGGAGGCAAACTATGAACAATCGATTAGCCGGGCAAAGCAGCCCTTACCTTTTGCAGCATTCCCATAACCCTGTAGACTGGTTTCCATGGTGCAGGGAGGCATTTGAAAAAGCGGAAGCTGAAAAGAAACCTATCTTTTTAAGCATCGGATACAGCACCTGCCACTGGTGCCATGTTATGGCGCATGAAAGCTTTGAAAATCAAGCGATTGCAGATATTTTAAACAGGCACTTTATTTCTATCAAGGTAGACCGCGAGGAGCGTCCTGATATCGACAGCGTATACATGTCAGTCTGCCAGGCATTTACCGGAAGCGGCGGATGGCCGATGAGTATTTTTATGACCGCACAGCAGAAGCCCTTTTTTGCAGGCACCTACTTTCCTCCTGTATCCCGCCAGGGCATCCTTGGATTTGAAGAACTGCTGCTTACCATCGCAAAGCAATGGAACGGGCAAACATCCAAGCTGCTTGCATCTGCCGACCAGATCGCTGCCGCTGTAAGGCAGGAGCAGGCAGCCGCGGATCATAGCCCCGGCGATCCCAGCCAGGAGCTTGACAAGTTTGCGAAACGCCTGCCTGCACAAGCCGCGCAGATTTTTGCGCAGAGCTTTGATGCTGAAAACGGCGGCTTTGGCGATGCGCCAAAATTCCCGCTTGCACACAACCTGATCTTTCTGCTTTTGTATGCAAAGCTATTTGATGATGAATCTGCCGCACAGCAGGCGC
The DNA here is from genome assembly GCA_947090545.1 of uncultured Eubacterium sp. GTDB lineage: Bacteria > Bacillota > Clostridia > Lachnospirales > Lachnospiraceae > Eubacterium_J. The sequence continues at coordinate 2,258 of CAMUPC010000294.1, forward strand.
TTGTTACTTTAAGGCAGCTACGCAAAGGCGGGATTTTTGACCAGATCGGCTACGGCTTCTCGCGTTATTCTACCGATGCCCGTTATTTAGTCCCGCACTTTGAAAAGATGCTGTATGACAACGCTCTTCTTATCCTTGCCTATGCCGCGGCATACAAAGCATCCGGCGATCTCTTTTTCCTCCAAACAGCCGAACAGTCCGCCGACTATATTTTCCGTGAAATGACAAGCGGGGAAGGAGCCTTTTACTCCGCGCAGGATGCTGACAGTGAAGGAGAAGAGGGCAGATATTACACCTTTGGCTATGATGAAATCCAACGCATCCTCGGCGCAGAATGCGCAGACGCCTTTTGCAGATATTATGGCATTACAAAAGGCGGCAACTTTGAAGGCAAAAATATCCCAAACCTGCTGCATACCGACAGCCCTGCCATTGACAGTGCCTTTGAACCTGAGCGAAAACGGCTGTATAATTACCGCAAAGCCCGTACCAGCCTGCATCTCGACGATAAAATACTGGGCTCCTGGAACTCCCTGACGATCTGCGCCATGACCATTCTGTACCGGGTAAGCGGCAAGCCGCGGTATCTTACAGCGGCAGCCAAGGCACAGTCCTTTCTTGAGAAGCACTTAAGCAAAGACAAGATCCTGTATGTAAGCTGCCGGAGCAATGCAGGCTCTGCGCCCCGCTTTGGAGACACTTCCGCCTACGCACGCTCCGTACCTGGCTTTTTAGATGATTACGCTTACAGCACCCTTGCTCTTTTGTCTTTGTATGAAGCCTCTGGCAGTTCCGTGTACCTGGAACGTGCCAAAACAACCTGCCAGGAAGCAATGGCACAATTTGCCGACGAACACGGGGGATACTATCTGTACGGTGACAACCACGACGCACTGATTTGTAAACCCAAAGAAAGCTATGACGGCGCACTGCCAAGCGGCAATTCTATTCTTGCCCTCTGCTTCGTACGTCTCTCACAGCTTACCCAAGATCCTTTGTACACCCAGGCAGCAGAAAAGCAGCTCGCTTTCCTGTCAAAACAATCCGCCCACTATCCCGCCGGATACAGCGTATTCCTCACTGCCTTGCTCTGCTACACAAACCCACCGGAACAAATCACCGTCGTATTGTCCTCCAAAGACAGCGCCAGCCAGATCCTGCCCCTGCTGCCGCTCTATGCCAGCCTGACTGTCCTGGAGCATGAAACAGGCGGCTACAAGCTGTTAAATGGCAAAACTACCTACTACGTATGCAAAAACCATACGTGCCTGCCGCCTGTAAATGACCTGAAATAAAACGTTCCCATACAGCGTTGTAGAATAAACACTTTGCAGGCATTGAATACGGGCTGCTCCTCCCGTATCATGCCTGCCGCGCTGTTTTTACTTTCCCTTGCAAATCTTTCTATGTGCTTTCAGCTTTTTCATCGCCCAGTCATAATGGCTGGATGTAACACTCACAAAATACGATCCAAGCGCATTCCCGCCAGCCCATTTGTATACCCCTTTGGAAAACAGTTCTTCATTGGAAAAGGTTTCTGCTAAATGCACGACCTCTCTGTGCGATTTTTCAAGCATATCCTTCGCTTCTTCCAGGGAAGTATTCTGATGTTTTTTCCAAAACTGCACATTCATATCCCCATACGTCCTCCAGTTGTAAGGCTCGGGTAAAAACGGCATTTCCTCGCCGTTTTGATTAGAATGCACCCAGTCGAGCAAAAGCTGGTGCCATTCGTACAAATGCGCCAAAACGTCCCGCAGGTTCTTGTCCCGCTTCCAATGTGCTTCTTTCTTTTTGGCATCGTCTGAAAAATCATATCTGGTTGTTAATTCTTTTTCTGTAAGCTCTGAGATCATCGTATTTAATTTCTTAAATTGACCGTCTGCCGCGGTCAGTAAGTCTGTCTTTGTCGTTGGCCTGCTCATATTTGCCTTCTCCTTTTTCTTGTTGGTTTACGGTTTATGGATTGCCTGTACTCCTTCCAGGCAGAGAGTTTGCCTTTATGCTCTGTGCTGGATGAACTACTTATGATGCATTTAATATAACATAGATATCCTGACATCCTGTGTCATGTTTTTATTTTTTTGATGGAGTTATTTTGATTTAGATTTTTTTTGATTCGTATTTTTCTTGCTTCTATTTTTCTTGACATGTTAGAATAGAATATTGCTGAAAAGAGAAAAAGCCTTGAAAATAATTATTCTCAAAGCTTTTCCGACGTGCGTGAGAGGATTCGAACCCCCGACACCTTGGTCCGTAGCCAAGTGCTCT
>CAMUPC010000295.1 GCA_947090545.1 uncultured Eubacterium sp.
TTTCTGTTTCGAGCTGATACTTCTTTTCTGTTTCCTGTACCTTCTTTTCTGTTTCGAGCTGATACTTCTTTTCTGTTTCCTGTACCTTCTTTTCTGTTTCCTGTACCTTCTTTTCCGCTTCCTGTACTTTCTTTTCTGCTTCCTTCATCTTAATTTGAACGATAATTTCTGACTTTTTTTCTGCTTCTTTATCAATCTCGTCTTTCATTAACTCTTTTAATGCCTCACACATGCCTAAATCCCTCCTTATCGCCTCATACAGCTTCTTGTTTGCCATCACGCTGACCTGCAAGACCGCGTCCGCGTTGTTTTTGTCTCCCTGCTTTGTATACCTGCTTACCTCTTCCAAAAAGCTGCGGATATCCTCTTCCCTGGCATTCTTGGACAGGATCTTCAACCCGCTGTGTTTTTGCAGCTCTCTCATGACTACTATCTGCGTGTCAAACATTACCTGCCCCTTAATATAATAAACGCCTGGGTATTTTTCTTCTACGGATTGCCCCTGGCTCTCCAGTTTTTTTATGAACTCCCTTGGGTATGCTTCCCGGAAAATGGACACGGTAACTTCTTCGGCTGGTACCGCGTCCACCGTTTCCCCCTGGCTTTTATATATACACGCATATCCCACCACTTTGTAATAATCGTCTATATCGAACCCGTCGTCCGGGCTTTTATACTCTAACAGGTTATGCTGCTTAAAGATTCTGCCGATCTCATTTTTGATCACGGTCCCCGGCCGCTTCTTGATGACCAAAAGGTCTACGCGCAATGGCTCTTTTCCTAGATTGTATTCCCGTATAAATTCCAGCTCTGTTTTATGCTCCATCAGCTCCAGCTCTGCCGCGCTGCAAAAGCCTGGGTGCCATTGGATCTTGTCTGCCTGGTCTGTCATTGCTATAGCCCTCCTTTTCATCAGCCCGTCACTCTGCTAAAGAGATTCCAAGCATTTTCATTGCCTTTTCTTTTGTCCAGCCTGTATTTTCCATTAGGTTTTTCAGATCTGACTGCATAATGTTTTTTCTAGCTTTTTCTGCTTCGAGCTGATACTTCTTTTCTGCTTCCTGTACTTTCTTTTCTGCTTCCTTCATCTTAATTTGAACGATAATTTCTGACTTTTTTTCTGCTTCTTTATCAATCTCGTCTTTCATTAACTCTTTTAATGCCTCACACATGCCTAAATCCCTCCTTATCGCCTCATACAGCTTCTTGTTTGCCATCACGCTGACCTGCAAGACCGCGTCCGCGTTGTTTTTGTCTCCCTGCTTTGTATACCTGCTTACCTCTTCCAAAAAGCTGCGGATATCCTCTTCCCTGGCATTCTTGGACAGGATCTTCAACCCGCTGTGTTTTTGCAGCTCTCTCATGACTACTATCTGCGTGTCAAACATTACCTGCCCCTTAATATAATAAACGCCTGGGTATTTTTCTTCTACGGATTGCCCCTGGCTCTCCAGTTTTTTTATGAACTCCCTTGGGTATGCTTCCCGGAAAATGGACACGGTAACTTCTTCGGCTGGTACCGCGTCCACCGTTTCCCCCTGGCTTTTATATATACACGCATATCCCACCACTTTGTAATAATCGTCTATATCGAACCCGTCGTCCGGGCTTTTATACTCTAACAGGTTATGCTGCTTAAAGATTCTGCCGATCTCATTTTTGATCACGGTCCCCGGCCGCTTCTTGATGACCAAAAGGTCTACGCGCAATGGCTCTTTTCCTAGATTGTATTCCCGTATAAATTCCAGCTCTGTTTTATGCTCCATCAGCTCCAGCTCTGCCGCGCTGCAAAAGCCTGGGTGCCATTGGATCTTGTCTGCCTGGTCTGTCATTGCTATAGCCCTCCTTTTCATCAGCCCGTCACTCTGCTAAAGAGATTCCAAGCATTTTCATTGCCTTTTCTTTTGTCCAGCCTGTATTTTCCATTAGGTTTTTAAGATTTGACTGTATGATATTTTGTTTTGTTTCTTCTGCCCTCAAATCAGCTTCTTTATCAATCTCGTCTTTCATTAATTCTTTTAATGCTTCACACATGCCCAAATCCCTCCTTATCGCCTCATACAGCTTCTTGTTTGCCATCACACTGACCTGCAAGACCGCGTCCGCGTTATTTTTGTCTCCCTGCTTTGTATACCTGCTTACCTCTTCCAAAAAGCTGCGGATATCCTCTTCCCTGGCATTCTTGGACAGGATCTTCAACCCGCTGTGTTTTTGCAGCTCTCTCATGACTACTATCTGCGTGTCAAACATTACCTGCCCCTTAATATAATAAACGCCTGGGTATTTTTCTTCTACGGATTGCCCCTGGCTCTCCAGTTTTTTTATGAACTCCCTTGGGTATGCTTCCCGGAAAATGGACACGGTAACTTCTTCGGCTGGTACCGCGTCCACCGTTTCCCCCTGGCTTTTATATATACACGCATATCCCACCACTTTGTAATAATCGTCTATATCGAACCCGTCGTCCGGGCTTTTATACTCTAACAGGTTATGCTGCTTAAAGATTCTGCCGATCTCATTTTTGATCACGGTCCCCGGCCGCTTCTTGATGACCAAAAGGTCTACGCGCAATGGCTCTTTTCCTAGATTGTATTCCCGTATAAATTCCAGCTCTGTTTTATGCTCCATCAGCTCCAGCTCCGCTGCGCTGCAAAAGCCTGGGTGCCATTGGATCTTATCTGCCTGGCCTGTCATTGCTAAAACCCTCCTGCGTAAAAAACAACATTTCGGAACTAAAATAATTATAACGCTTCCGCTTCCTGCCCGTCAAGCCGGAATGAAAACGCAACTGCTTTGCTGCAAACCAAAAAGCCGCACATATTCAGAAAATCATTCCAAATATCTGCGGCTCTCCTGATTGCTGCATTTCACATATTTTGCCAAAGCTTTTAAAGCTTGGCCTTTGAACAGCATTGTAGCAGCCATATTTAAGTACATCATAAAACAAACGCTATTAAACAGCGCCAACGGATGCCATCGTATCCGCCACATCTACAATTTCCGGTGCTCCTGCGCCTGCATCTGCGTTTTCTGCTGCTTCCCTTGGATCGTCGTATTCCTTCTTTTCCTCATCATCTTCCCAAAGAGAATCGTATTTTTCCCGTTTCTCAAGCCTTGCCATCGCACCGACATTTTTTGCCACCTGGTACATATCCATGCTGAAATCCATCAGCTTTTTTTCATCGGAAGCTGGTACAATCGCGCCTTTCATCAGCCTGCGCGCTACTTCCATCACCTTCGCTACGTCAGCGGCATATTCTTTTGATGCATCCTTTTGCTGCTCAGCGACAGTCGCGTTCCAGTAAGCGCAGTATTTTTCCGATAGCTGCTCTAAGTATTTCTCATATTCCGACTGCTTTTCATCCAACGCATCCATGGTTAGCTGAAGCGAAGCAGCCTCGGATTCAAATTTTTCCCTATGTTCCTTGTCGTCCGGCAGATACTGGAGCTTCGTACGGACATCTTCAAGCTGCTTTGACAGCGCCGACCTCTGCTCGCGGTAAGACCTTACTTGTGCACGGTATTTTTGCTGTGCTTCTCCAATTTTCATATGACTCACATCCTTGTAGTTGTTTGTGCATTCCTTTTTAGCTTCTGCATGTAATATCGTCTTTTTTGCTGTAAAAAATAAGGCATTGCCCAACTTTTGTTTCTGTAACAGCGGTTTTGAAACTTAAATGCCGGCATACAAAAATACCAGCCTTTAAAAACCAGCGGCAAATCTGACAAAATCTATAAACCAATGCATACCAACTGCCATCTGTAGGTTTTTTTCTTCTCATACAGGCTGCCATATTAGGTTGCTTGCCCTTTGCTCTTTATAAAACACATTCCAACTGACAGTCAAACGGCTCTTTTTCCACATGCTCTTTCTGATACATCTGTGCTTCTATACAGCCCATTTTTTTATAAAATGCCTGGCTTTCTACCGCAGAGTGCGCGGAAATATAAAGCTTTTTTGCTCCCTGCTCCCCTGCCCACGCTTTTGCCGCAAGAAACAGCTTCGCACCGACACCTTCCCCACGCAGATCTTTTGATACATGGATGCTTGACAAGTCCAGATAGCCGTGTGCACCGCCAAACAATCCAGGCTCCACCGAGACAAATCCTTTCAGCTTTCCATCCAAAAAAGCAGCGTATACGAAACCGCCTGTACTGGCTGTATTTTTCAGGCAGGAAACCAATACCTCATAATCCTTTTCGTTCCAGTCGTCAAGAAAGGGATCGTCTTTGATGACCCATTTTCCGTCTATTTTTCTCCAGCATTTTGTGACTTCCTGACGGCGGATAAAATGAGAAAACAACTGCGTATCGATTTCATCGGCTGTTAGGTTTTTGTATTGTATTTTCATGATTTATCACCTCGCAATGAAAAAAACTGTATTTTCAGTATATTCTAAAATATTACGAACTGCAAGTATCTTTCATTCTTGGTGAAGTGGTGCTTGTTTGTGCATACAGGGACGCTGGGAGAGGGGATTGGCACGCCCTGGCTGCGTCCGTTCCAGA
>CAMUPC010000296.1 GCA_947090545.1 uncultured Eubacterium sp.
GGCGAACTAGGTGCCGCGCCCGGACGGTGCCACAGCGTCACCGCAGGATGCCTAGCGCTTCTTAACCTTCTGGAACGGACGCAGCCAGGGCGTGCCCATCCCCTCTCCCAGCGTCCTTTCCGCACACCCCACACCAGAAATTCATCACCAAAATGTTTGAAAACCCCCAACCCTGGGCAATAATAAAGTATTCTCTGCAAAAACATCACTCAAAAAGTGCACAATAAAACGAGGTAATACTATGAAAAAATCAGAAAAAAGAAGAAAAAAGCTATGCCTCATCCTAACAATCTGCTGGATGAGCATCATCTTCGCTTTTTCCGCCAGAAACGCGGATCTGTCTACACAAGACAGCATGTCGATCGGGATTTTGTTTGGACGGCTGATTGTGCCCAGCTTTGCAGATATGGATTCTAATATGCAGGTTTCCTTTGCAGATATGGTAGACCATCCAATCCGTAAGATGGCACATGCCACAGAATACGCAGTGCTGGGGTTTCTGCTTGCCGGCAGCTATGCGGATCAGGAAAAAAAGCGCAGCAGGATCATCGGCATCCCAATTTTACTGGGGTCTTTGTATGCGGTTTCTGACGAGCTGCACCAGCTTTTTGTGCCAGGAAGGAGCTGTGAGCTTATGGATATGCTGATTGACAGCAGCGGCGTCGTGATCGGGACTTTTGCGGGCCTGTTCTTCTTTGTCTACTGGGCGAAACGCAGGCAGAAAAGATTGAGAAAGTTATAGGGAAAGGGCTGATAAAATGAAACGAAACGGAGCAATCGATTTTTGGAAATTTGTATTTTCGGTTGTGATCTTGTGTTTTCATTCTCTGTATTTTGCAGGAGAAGAGAAGTATCTATTTGCCGACGGTGCAAATATGGTGGAATTTTTCTTTCTTGTGTCTGGATTTTTCATGGCGTCGTCCGTGATGAAGCACAGTGCTGACGGGATGCAGGAGCCGGTGTGGAAGAGTACCTGGCAGTTTTTGTTCCATAAGGTCAAAAGCATGTGCCCGGAATATTATGTGGCGTGGGCGGTTTCTTTTGTTATTAAGCAGACGGCAGGCGGGCTGCTGCCGGTTCATAAAATCTTAAAGCATGGCGCAGAGTGCATTTGGGAGCTGCTGTTTCTTCGGATGGCAGGATTTAATGATTACAATGCGAACGGCGCGACGTGGTATATTTCAGCGATGCTTTGTGCGATGGCGGTCTTGCTGCCGTTTTTTTATAAAAATAAGGACTCGTTTTTGTATTTGCTGGCTCCGTTGCTAGGCGTTGGCATTACAGGCTATCTGTATACAGCATCCGGGACGCTGAGGGGCAATACGGACTGGATGGGGCTGTGCTTCCGGGGATTTTTGCGCGCGGCGGCGGTGCTTTGTATTGGCTGTATGTGCTATACGGCATGTCAAAAGCTCAGGCAGGCGCGGCTGACCCGTTTTGCGAGGGCGCTTTTGTCTGTGTTGGAAACGGGCGGGTATTTGTTTGCGCTTTTCTGGACGTATGGGCATGGGACATCCCGGATGGAGTTTGTGATTTTGCTGCTGTTTGCGGTGTCTGTGACGATCAGCTTCAGCCATCAGGGGCTGCTTGCGTTTGCCTATGACAACCGGGCAGTTTACTGGCTTGGAGCATTCAGCTTTCCGCTGTTTTTGTCGCACCATGCATGGAGTGGGAAGATGAGGCGGATGTTTCCAGGCGATTCGTATGCACAGTTGTTTCCCAAATATGCCGCGCTGTCTGTAGCTACGGCGTTTGTGGTATTTTTTGTGTCTGCGTATTTGCGCAGATTTTATGGAAAGCACCGGGATGCGCTGCGGGGGCTGTTTGCTGTATAACCTTATTTGTGCAGGATTTGCGGGAAAACGCTTGATTTTCTGTGGGTTTTGTTGTAGAGTAATTTTGGTGAATTTTGATGAAAAAGAGTGGAAAACGAAACGGATATGCCGCGGCTTTGAAAGAAGCGTTTCCTTATACGATTCCGGTTTTGACCGGGTATCTGTTTATCGGATTTGCGTTTGGCGTAATGTTTCAGGAAAAGGGTTATAATTTTATATGGGCGGGATTTATGAGCCTGCTCGATTATGCGGGCAGCGGGCAGTATTTGGCGGTCAATTTTTTTGTGCCGGGAATCAGCCTGCTGCATATCGTATTTTTGGAATTTATGGTCAATATCCGTCATATTTTTTACGGCTTGTCGATGCTGGAGCGGTTTCAAAATATGGGCTGGAAGCGATGGTATATGATCTTTTCCCTGACGGATGAGACCTATTCGCTGCTTTGCTTGACAAACGTGCCAGACGGGGTCGATGAGACAAAGTTCCTGCTTTGCCTTGCGGCACTGGATCAAAGCTACTGGATCTTAGGCTCGGTGCTGGGCGCGGCGGTCGGTTCGGCGGTGCCGTTTGACGCCACGGGAATTGATTTTGCGATGACGGCGTTGTTTGTAGTGATCTTTGTGGAGCAGTGGCTGACGTCGAAAAGCCATATTCCGGCATACATAGGAGTATTTTGCACGCTGCTTTGCCTGCTCATATTTGGGAGTGAGAATTTTATCCTGCCGTCGATGATCTGTATTATGACGCTGCTTTTGGCGTACCGAAAAGGGGAGGAAAAACATGCCTATTAGTGTGTGGGAATCATTGGTTGTGATTCTGGTGGTCGGCATTACGATTTTTTTTACAAGGCTGATCCCGTTTTTATTTTTTCCGCCGGGAAAAGAGATTCCGCCTACAGTGCAGTATCTGGGCAGGGTGCTGCCGCCCGCGGTGATTGGAATGCTGGTAGTGTATTGCCTAAAGGCAGTCCGTATCTCGGCGTTTCCGTTCGGCGTGCCGGAAGCGGTTTCCGTGCTTACGGTTGTCGTGCTGCATGTGTGGAAAAGGAACAATCTTCTAAGTATCGGCGTGGGGACGGTGCTGTATATGGTATTGGTGCAGACAGTTTTTGCCGCAGCCTGAAAGCCTGCCGGAAGAAAAGCAGAAAAAGGCTGGCATCGAGAACAGGAAAGATAATATAAAATCAAATCAAAAAATATTAAAAATATCAAAAATGGCAGACAGGGAAGAGAAATAGAAAGAAAGGATCAAGAACATGAAAAAAGAACCGTTTGTAACAAAAGCGCAGCTTGAAGAGATCGTAAAGCAGTTTCCAACGCCGTTTCATTTGTACGATGAAAAAGGAATCCGCGAAAATGCACAGGCAGTAAAAGACGCTTTTTCCTGGAACAAAGGTTATCGGGAGTATTTTGCGGTAAAGGCAGAGCCGAACCCGTTTATTATCAAGATCTTAAAGGAGTATGGCTGCGGCTGCGACTGTTCTTCGATGACGGAGCTGATGCTGTCGGATGCGCTCGGCATCCGGGGAGAGGATATTATGTTTTCTTCCAATGAGACGCCGCCCGAGGAATTTCGTCTGGCGGACAAGCTGGGCGCGGTCATTAACCTGGACGATATTACACATATCGATTTTTTGGAGAAGGCGATCGGAAAAATACCGGAGACAATTAGCTGCCGCTACAATCCAGGCGGTGTGTACGAGGTCAGCAACGGCATTATGGATAACCCGCAGGACGCAAAATACGGATTTACAAAAGAGCAGCTTTTTCAAGGCTATCAGATCTTAAAGCAAAAGGGTGCAAAGCGGTTCGGCCTGCACTCATTTCTCGTAAGCAATACGGTGACAAACGATTATTACCCGGTGCTTGCAAAAACACTGTTTGAGCTTGCAGTCGAGATAAAAAACACACTTGGCATTACCATCAGCTTTATTAACCTCTCAGGCGGTGTCGGCGTGGCATATAAACCGAACGAGACGCCGAACGACATCCGCGTGATTGGGGAAGGCGTACACAAAGTATTCGACGAAATCCTAGTTCCGGCTGGGCTTGGCGATACAGCGATCTATACGGAAATGGGCAGGTTTATGACCGGTCCTTATGGCTGCCTTGTAACGACAGCAGTGCATGAAAAGCATACGTACAAGGAGTATATCGGTGTGGACGCGTGCGCGGCAAACCTGATGCGCCCGGCGATGTACGGCGCTTATCACCATATAACGGTCATGGGAAAGGAACAGGAGCCATGCGACCATCAATACGATGTTGTAGGCTCGCTTTGCGAAAATAATGATAAATTCGCAGTCGACCGTATGCTTCCTAAAATCGAGGTCGGCGACCTGCTGGTGATCCATGATACTGGCGCGCATGGATTTGCGATGGGATATAATTATAATGGAAGGCTTTGGTCGGCGGAAGTGCTGCTCAAGGAGGATGGGACGCCGATGCTGATTCGACGGGCGCAGACGCCGAAGGATTATTTTGCGACGTTTGATTGCTTTGATATTTTGAAGGATATGAAGTATGAATAGATAGGAAGAAATAGGGGAGGATGTAAGTTTTTCTGATATGTTCGGTTTTGTGGCTGGGAGGACGCTGGGAGAGGGGGTTGGCACGCCCTGGCTGCGTCCGTTCCAGAAGGTTAAGAAGCACTAGGCATCCTG
>CAMUPC010000297.1 GCA_947090545.1 uncultured Eubacterium sp.
ACAGGAAGCAAGCCCCGCGCCCCTTCCTCCAGCGTCCTTTTCTCAAAAAAATGCATCTACAATAAAGGCGGTGAAAATATGGAGATAACGGAACAAAGGAATCATAGCGAAATCATACAAAGAGGAATCGAAGATTTCAGAGAAGTGCAAAGATATATGTTACTGGCACGCACCGAAAATGCAACCGCAACCTATGCGGAATTAAAAAGAAAATAGATCTCTTTAAAAGCGCTGCTGAACAGTATGGGCGTTAACATGGCAGATATTGACGAAATCAAAGAGTAATACACAGCAGCGCCATACAAAAACCGGAAGCTTTCCCCATTCCCGGTTTTTGTATGGCATCCTGGCTGTTTTCTGGCGCTACCAGCTTAAAAGCAGCCGGATCAAGCACATATAACCATAAATCATCTTCATCGGCACCCGTTTAAGCAGCTTGGGATGCTCCATCGAAAACTTCTGGTTATGCGCGGCAAGAGCCCCTGCAAGCGCGTGGTTCCAGCGCTTTGCGCGGTACTTAAAGGTCAGTGCCCGCATCTGGCTGCGCAGCAGTTTTTCTTCGGACAGCGGCAGCAGGCAAACCTCTCCCTGTGCTTTCGCACGTTTCAGCATTTGCAGCGCTTTTTCCGTGCGCACTATAAAGCCGGTATATTTGACCGTAGCCTTTTTCATCTCCGCAAGCCACACATCCCCGAAGCTGATATCCGCACATGCCGCAAACTGGTCTTTGCAGTGCAGGCAGCCCTGATCTATAAAAAAATAAGCGTTCTTATACGCGCAGACCGACTTGGTATAGGAAAACTCCCGTTCGCTGCCGTCCTCATATACGACAGCAGAAGTCCCGCGCCAATGCCCCCTGCGGTAATACAGGCGCTTTGCGCCTGATCGCGGAATATGGCAGTGATCCAGCGCATACTCGGTTGCCCGCCTGTCATGCGCCCCGCTGCAAAACAGCCCGATTTTGCATACGATCTTTTCCCGCAGCAGCGCATCCTTTTTCAAAAGCGCGTCCAGCGCACGCATCATACAGGGCGTCAGTACGACCGCAACCCTGCCCTCAAAGGAACGAACCTGCTCCAAATGCGCCAGCATCGGCACCTTCATGTAGACGCTGGACGACGCCTGCATGATCTCCTGCCTGGTTACGGCAACCTTTGTCTGATACGTAAGCTCTCCGCTTTTGGTAAACGCCGTCTGCACCACCCACGCGCCGTCGATCTCACCACTTTGCAGAAGGCTGCACAAAAGCGCGGTCACCATTCCGCCGGAAGCCGCATTTTTACGGATACCGGGATCTGCTGCATACCCCATGCCGCATAACAGGTGTTTCCCCATGTAAAGCTCGGGGCTGTTTAAGTCAATGACATGGTTTAAAAATCTCCGGCTTCCTTCTTTCATCTGTTTTTGCCTAAGTATTTCATCTAATATTTTTATAATATCCCGCATATTTTTATCCGAGCTTTTGCGTACCGCGGGCAAATGTTCCTTTATGGAGCGCCGGATCTGCTGCTGGCTGTTTACAAAATGTTCAAAGTCCCGCACCAGCCCCTGCAAGCTTAAGCCCGCGTAATCGGACGCATACGCCGACAGCCCGAACTGCTCCATCACTTCCTCATACTTATGGCTCCAGCCAATCAGCATGACCGGCACCTGTTCAGACAAGGCAAATACCATCGCATGAAAGCGGGAAGCTACCAGGCATTCGCACTGCGCGATCATGGCGCGAAGCTCTTCGGCGTCCATTTCCCTGTGCTCCCAGATCAGCTTATTGTTGCGCGTATGCTGATCCTTCGTTTTCCCGCGTTCCATCCGCCGGTACGCCCTGGCAATGGCATCGCCCGTCATCAAGTCGTTATTGCGCGGCTTTTTGGAATGTATCCGCGCAGCATTGGCAAACATCCAGACCCGGTAGCCCCGCCCAGTCAAATACGCGAGAAACGCAGCCATCACCTGACAATAATCAATCCCCGCCTTTTTGCACCTGCGTTCCACAACAGAGCTGACTGACAAAGCTACCATATGGCAAAGCCCCTCTTTTTTGCAGCGCTCTCTTACACGCTCCTCCACCTTGGGCGCAGGCGGCATCCGAAACGCCCCGTCTGCACGGCATACGACATTGTTCCTGATTCCGGCGGCACGCAGGTATGCATACGACAGGCGCCCGCGCGCAATGACCAGCTTCATCTTCGGTAAAACCAATGACGCGAGAAACCGGTTGTATGCTTGATCAAGCGTGCCGAATGCCTGCGAATATTTAACAACAGGAGTCCCCATCAGCAGCGGAACCGCCGCACATGCAAACGCGTACGTATTCAGTATCCATCCCCGGCTGTCCGAAAAGGAAATGCCAGCCTCATCGATCACCAGGTCTGCCTGCGCGTACACCCTTAACATTTTGTTTTTCAACAGCAGTGCCCTTACAGGCGCACACCAGCGCAGCATCCGCCAGCACACGGCACACGGAAACGCCAAAAACAGCACTCTTTGCGGCTGCGCCGGGACAATGGAAACGCAGCTATGCGGGCATTGCAGTCGGTCCTCTGACGGATAGACGCTCATTAAATAAATGTGAAGCCGCTCTGCGTATACTTCCTTGAGCATGGCGATAGAGCTTTGCAGCATGGCGGCTGCACCTTTGTTGCCGCTGTAGCTTGCCGCTGTGATTGCAACTGTTACGCTTCGTTGTGCTGTATCATCCATATACGGATACCCCCCTTTTTTGTTGTTTCGGCGTGGGCTGCTTGATAGCCCCTCGCCTACTGCATTTTACTCCCATACCCATAAGTAATAAAATAAATCACAGCCGCAAAAATCACAATCACCGGCCCCGTCGCCGCATTGATAAAATAAGACACCAGCAGCCCAACAACACCAGAAAACATCGAAAACAGAATCGAAAAAAAATGATACTCCCGTAAGTTCTGTGAAAGGTTCCTGCTTGCCGCCGCCGGCAAAATCAAAAGCGCGTTGATAATCAACATCCCGACCCATTTAATCGAAACCGTAACAATCAGCGCCGTGAGCACCGCAAACAGGTTTTCCATCAGCCGAACCGGAATGCGGCGGCTTTTCGCAAGCGTGCGGTGGATGCTGACGGCATGAAGGCTGTTAAAGCAAAACGCCCAAAAGACAAGCGTCACAAAAAGAATTGCCGCCAGATAAAAGATCTCTGTACGTGTAATGCTTAAAATATCTCCTACAAGCAGGCTGGAATACTGGCTGAAATTGCCGCCCTTTGACAAAATCACCAGCCCGGCCGCGATACTAAAGCTGGAAAATACAGAAATCACCGTATCATTCGCAGCCATGCCCCTGCCTGAGAGCATATTCAGTAGCAGCGCAAACGCAACCGCAAACAACAGCATCGATCTATCGGTATCCGACACGCCAAAGACAACGCCAAGCGCGATCCCAGTCAGCGCAGAATGCCCAAGCGCATCCGAAAAAAACGCCATTTTCCGTTCTACAATCATCGTCCCAAGTATTCCAAACAGCGGCGTAATCAGCAAAATCGCCACCAATGCATGTTTCATAAAGCTATACTGCATCCATTCAGTAAAAAACATTGTCATACACGCACCTCCGTTTCCCCAAACACCTGCCCAAACGCCTGGCTGCGGTACACATCCTTGACGCTTCCCTGCTTTAACACAGTCTTATCCAGCAAAATGACCCAGTCCGCATACTTTGCCACATAGTCCAGGTCATGGGAAATCAAAATCACCGCCAGGTCAAAATTGCGCTTTAAGTAATCCATCAGCCCGTAAAAAAGCTCCATGCCGTTTTGGTCAATCCCCGAAACCGGCTCGTCCAGCAGCAGCAGGTTCGGCTCATCCATAACGGCAAGCGACAGCAGCACCCGCTGTAGTTCGCCGCCGGATAGGTTGCACACCTGCTTGTCAATAAAGGAATCTGCTTCAAACAGCTTTAAGCTTTCCCTGATTTTTTCATACAGCCGTTTTCTCTTATACAGGCATACCGGAAAACGGGACTGGAAGCCGGCGATCAGGTCGTAGACACTGACAGGCGTGTGTTTTTCGATATTGACTGACTGCGGTACATATCCGATTTTCAGTTTTTGCAGCCTGCCGTCCTCACGGTCTTTAAATTCAATACTTCCGGTATAGGGAAGTTCCCCAAGCATTGCCCGGACAAGCGTGGATTTTCCGGCGCCGTTTTTCCCTATGACTGCGTTGAGTGTGCCGCAGTGGATATGGAGGTTGATGTCTGTTAGTATTTGCTGTGTGCCGATTGTAACGCCAAGATGGTTGACTTTGATGCAGTGAAGGCCGCATGGGTTTATGATTTTACGCATAGTTGATTGATTCTCCTGATTTTGATGCTGATGTGTGTGGGGGATATTTGTTGGGAGGGGGACGCTGGAGACAGGGGAGTGGGGCTGGCTTCCTGTTCCGGTTCCAAAATGTAAGGAGCCCTAAGCGTCCTGCGGTTACGCTGTGGCACCGTCCGGGCGCGGCACCTAGTTCGCCCTGGCTT